>DMKD01000328.1 GCA_003454605.1 Spirochaeta sp.
ACAATTCCGTCCTTGAAATAATAAGGAATCTGACCGATAATGTAGATAATAAATTTACATTGAATAAAGTCGGGGGCCCGGATGAAAAAAATACTACTGATAGATGACTCAAGTTTGTTTCGTGAATATCTTGCGAATAAGCTTAGTGAAAATTCCTTCGAGGTTCTTGAAGCGAAGAACGGGCTTGAAGGCGCTCTTAAAATGCGTAATGAAATTCCTGATCTGATCATCATGGAATATTATCTGACAAGAAAATCATGTGTTGAAATTCTGAAAGAGAAAGCAGGTAATAAAAACATCGCCGATGTCCCGGTAATTATGATATCCACCCGCATCGACAGAGAAAAGATTCTGTCGGTTGCTCAATTCAATGTAAAGAAGTTTTTCTCGAAACCTATAAAGCTCGACGCTCTTCTACAGACGGTCTCCGGCTTTCTTCAGGTTAATGTTGAAATTGATAATTCTCCATGCATAATCGAAGCCCATTTTAATGATGAGATTCTTTTTATAGAAATTGCTCTTGGGCTTAACAGTGAAAAAATCGAGCTCCTGAAATTCAAGATCACTGAGCTTGCTCAGTTGTATGATGTACCGATGCCCAAGGTTCTTATTATGTTTTCAAATATTGATATGAAACCGGCTGATGAGGGCAAACTAATACTTCTGTTTAATACCATTCTCGATCAGACTGGAAACAAGCCTAGAGCAGTTAAAATCCTCGCAGCCAGCGATTACCTGAGCGAATTTATAAATTCAAAACCGGATTTCTGTGAAATTGATATAAAGGAAAGCCTCGAGTTGGCAATGGATGATCTGCTTGGATTGAAGCCCGATCAGATTGCCCATGATCAGGTCGCCGCCGAGAAAATCCTGTCGAGATCGAAGCCTGTGACAGATTCTCAGGAAACCATAGATCTCCGGTTTGAAAGTGAAGTACGCACCACCGATGAGGAAGGCAGGGTATATCCTGAGGCTAAAATAGCAGTCGTTGATGATGATATTATTATTCAGGAGCTTGTAAAAACAGTTCTGGATGATACGGACTGGGAAGTCTCTGTATATAATAATGGTAAAGAATTTGTGAATGCACTCGCCTCTGATACATTTGATCTGGTTTTTCTGGATCTAATGATGCCTGAGATGAATGGTTTCCAGGTGCTGCAGTTTATGAAGCAGCAGAAGATAGACATCCCTACTATTGTTTTTTCTGCTCTTACCAGGAAAGAAACGGTAGGCAAGGCAATGAGTTTCGGTGTGAAGAGTTATATCATAAAACCTCTCAAGCCGGAAAGTCTGAAAAGCAAGGCCTTTGAAATATTAATTTCGGATTTTTAAATACAGCAGGTGGGTTTTGGACAAAACTGAAAAACTATTCGAATCAATCTTTATGGACTCCTCACTTGGAATGCTTCTGTTTGATGGTGATGGATACATTCAAATGTGTAATCAGGAAGTCTCCCGGATCTTTCGATACTCACAGGAGCGGCTCGAAAAAACCAATCTTAAGGCCTTGGTATATAAAGAAGATGTTGAACTCTTTCTGTCTGAACTTTCGAAGCTGCCATCTGAAAAATCCGGAAAGATCAAGATTCAGGTCAGATTCAGAAAGGCCAAGGATAAACTTGGATGGTGCCGATTCAATATTTCCAGTATTAGATACGATGAAGGCTACCCTGCTTGTCTTCTGGCCCTTGTGGAGGATATTAGCGGTCAGATTCAGCTGGAGCGCCAGCTTACAATGGCGAAGCTTGTCGCTGAGAAGGCAACCCGCACCAAATCTGAGTTTCTCGCGAATATGAGCCACGAAATCAGAACACCGATTCATACTATCACCGGTATGTCCGAGCTGCTCAAGGAGACGAGTCTGGATGCTGAGCAGAGGGAATATGCCGGACAGGTGGAATTCTCAGCTGAAGTTCTGCTGAGTCTCATAAATGATATTCTGGATGTTGAAAAGATTGAGGCTGGCAAGCTTAAACTCGAAGAAATTGAGATGGATCTCCTCGAGGTTGCATATTCCGCCGTTGATCTGGTGGCTCTTGAAGCCCATAAGAAGAATCTTGAAGCTGCGCTCTATATTGAGCCTGACGTAACCCATCTAGTATTCGGAGACCCTACAAGACTGCGTCAGATAATTGTAAATCTCTTCAATAACGCCATGAAGTTCACTAAAAAGGGCGAAATTGAGTTGAAGATTTCCACAGTAGAGGAGACGGATGAAGAGGTCTGTCTGCTGTTCAAGGTCCGCGATACCGGAATTGGAATTCCCAAATCGAAAATGGATAAACTGTTTAAGGAATTTTCTCAGGTGGATTCTTCTACCACCCGTAAATACGGCGGTACCGGTCTGGGGCTTACTATATCCAAGAATCTTACAAGACTGATGCGAGGTGAAATCGGGGTTGAATCAATAGAGGGTGAGGGATCTGTATTCTGGTTTACCACGAAATTTCGTAAACAGGATAAGGTAAGTCCATACCAGGTATTTAGAGAGAAGTATAGTGACCAGCGTATACTGATCGTTGATGATAATCCTACAGCAAGAGAGATTCTCACCATGTATTTGAGTGAGCTCGGTTTTTCAGTCAGTGAAACGGATGATGGTCATAAGGCGTTAGTTATGCTCAAAGAAGCAGCTGCCGGTGAACTGCCCTTCGGCTCATGTATAATTGACCAGATCATGCCGGGAATGGACGGCTGGTATCTGGCAAGCGAGATCAATTCACTTCGAGATCAGTCCGGGATTCAGGCATTAAAAGAGCTGAAGCTTTATCTTGTCAGCCCCGCAGGCCGCTCAGCTGATGAAGCAAAAATGAAACTGCTGAACTGGTTTGCCGGTTATCTGAACAAACCCCTCAGAAAGGACCAGCTTTATTCGGTATTTGCAGGAATGAGCCGTGATGAAGTTGATGATGAGCCGACCGAACTTCTGCCTGTGGATGATGGTGACAGTAAACTGCTTGTTCTTGTTGCGGAGGATCATGAGGTTAATCAGCATCTGTTCAAATCAATATTGGAAAATCTCGGCTGTGATGTCATCCTCGCTGAAAATGGTTTGGAAGCGGTTGAGCAGAGCGAAGAGAATTCTCCTGATATTATTTTCATGGATTGCCAGATGCCTGAAATGAACGGCTATGAAGCCACAGAGGAAATCAGGCGAAGAGGTCACAATATGCCTATAGTGGCTGTTACCGCGAGTGCGATTAAGGGTGAGCGCGATAAATGCATCGCCTGCGGAATGTCGGACTTTCTCACTAAACCGTTCAAGAAAAAGGATATCCAGCCGGTACTGTTGAAGTGGAAGGGGCTGAATCATGACGGCAGCCCTGCTGAAGCAGACGAACCTGAAGAATCATTAGAAGAAATAGAAGAAATAGAAG
>DMKD01000323.1:0-701 GCA_003454605.1 Spirochaeta sp.
AAAGCAAAACCGGTCAATCTCGAAACTTTGGAGTATACATATTTAAAATGGCCGCATTCTTGTTGAAAAAGTTCATCAAAAATTCTCAGATCATCGTTTCCGGGACAACACAGATAATGTATACCTATCTGTTCGAATCTTTCAAAATGCTTATGCAACTCATTTCTGATAAAAATATCCTGTTTATGCAAATCTATGTTTTTCGGAAACATATCGCCGCCATTAATCACGAGATCCACATGGAATTCAGTCGCTGCCTCTACTAATCTGTCATATTTTGTATGATTACCATATAAGTCTGTAGTATAGATTATTTTCATAAGTATTCTAAAAGTCCTTTTATACTACTCAGCCAATTGATTAAATATTCTTCACCCCAGACTCCAGAGAGTTGTCCGAGATTCTGTCCAAATCCTGATTTAACTAACCTTGCTCCGACCTCTTTATCCATTAACTGCTTGAACTCTGCAGCCTGTTCAAGTGCAGGAAGATCTACAAAACCCGGCTCATTAAATTTCAACCATATTAGTTCAAGACTTCTAAATAATGCAGGCCAGCAAATCCACTGAATATTCTGCTCTGATGAGCCCAAAAGAATATCCATCCATGGTGCCGGGTCTATATAATATACACGTCCCCGTTTTGCTTCCGGGAAATGAACTACCGAGGAATGCCCCATTTCAAAAAGAACATCCTGAATA
>DMKD01000323.1:729-10227 GCA_003454605.1 Spirochaeta sp.
ACAGTAGGTACAATAATATTTCACTTCTAGAGTTAACCCCCATCAAACCCCTGAGCTGCAGCTGAAGGCTTGGTATCGTTCTCTGAGGGAAAGTTTTAGACATTTCTCTGTGTTCAACGGGATTGCGAATAAAACCGTATTCAAGAAAATCAGGATCCCTATCTGTACCTACAGGCATTGGTTTACCAGATTTCAGATAAAACAGGTTAGTTAGTTCACCGTTTGAATCTTTTAGTTCGGCCAAGCTTTTCCATTTCAAATCGGATTTCCGACTATGAATTTCACCTGCAACGGCATTGATAGTTTGGGAGGATTCAAAGCCTTCTTTTTTCATTAGGACTTTAAGACGCTGTACATTGATAAACCTTTCATTTAAAACCAGCCAATCAAGAATTTCATCAAAAAGACGCTGATCATATCGGGCAATAGAGGCTGAAAACAGTAGCAGCGCTTCCGGATCGATAACCCAATTATCATCGCTGTCGCCATATCCGGCCACTCCAAGTGAGGACCACTGCCGCCAGAGGAACTGCAGCAGAGATTCCAGTAATTCGTCTCTAAAGTTTTGAAGCAACATTACCCCATCCTAATTGTGTCAACATATCCTTCAGAAGCATAGTATGCTCTTCTGAAACATCATGAGTTTGAGTCCATTTAGCAGCCATCAGAAGTTCGTTATTGCTAGGATTAAGAGCTAAAAGATCTTCAATATGATATCCACCCCTATCAACTGATGCATACAGTTTGAAATGAATCTGATCCAACCTGCCTATAAAATGTACAGTCAAATGTGTTCCGAAACTTCTTTCAATAAGTCTACTCTCAAAGTCTTTGGGTAATCCCATTCTGAATAAATCAGCAGGACCGATATTCAACCAGTCTTCAGGAAGGTTTAATGTATTTGATACAACCGCCGCCGCATCAATTAAAAAAGCAGGCATAGGATCTGGATCGAAAAGTCCTGAATCGTCTTTTAAAGCAAGAATATCAACATCTTTAGTAGTACGCGAAACCAGTTTAGTCGTAATCAATGCAGAACCTCCGCAAACAACAATTTCTATAGGCGCACCATCTGATGTACGGATTCTGCTCTCAAGAAGAGTGAGTGCTTCATTTAATTTATCATCGTCAAACAACTTCATTATTACGTTATACCCCTATTTAATATTGCTACAACTTAATAATAACACATATTTCTGGTTCTACAAGAGAAGATTCAGGATATTTTAATTAAATTTAATCCTGTTTTACCGAGTCTCGGGATACCATTCATATAACTCCTCTTATCCCGCAGTTATCCCTTTTGAATATAACATCTTCAATACCAGCACATCCCAATAGCGGCATAACAAGCACCAGTCTGCCACTTCGGAATTATACTCCTCGCGATATATTTCTACAATTAACATTTCAACTTTCGTGTGTGACACCGAATTACACAACAAAGCGCCTCCATACGACCCTTTCATTATGAAAGTTAATTAGATACCCGAT
This sequence comes from Spirochaeta sp., assembly GCA_003454605.1. Classification (GTDB taxonomy): domain Bacteria; phylum Spirochaetota; class Spirochaetia; order UBA9216; family UBA9216; genus Thalassospirochaeta. Next base: position 2,224 of record DMKD01000323.1, read on the forward strand.
TGAAACCCCAGAAAGCCTCAGGTAGTTGATGAGTTGTGCCTCCATTGCAGGACTTAGCTTAGTTACCGATTTAAGCTCTAAAATCACTTTGCCATCGACTACCATATCAGCTACATATGCACCTGCAAGCTCACCCCGGTAATAAACCGGATATACATGCTGGCGGCTTATAGCTAAGCCCATATGCTTAAACTCTATTACCAGAGCCCCCTCATAGGCCGATTCTAAAAGACCCGGACCAAGAGAATTATGTACTGAGAAAACAGCACCCAAAACCTGATTAGATAAATCTTTTTCAATAATTACTGACATATGCAGCCTCCTGTTTTTATATAAAAACAACAAGCTCGCAGCAACGAGTTCTCAAGGGTTTTAAACGGCAAAGCCGTTTAAAATTTAGCTTGTCCTTGAAAACGAGGAGCGAGAGGTAAAATTAAATAAAACCTGAGGATGAACATGATGAAGGATCATAGAGAGTAGATTTGAAGAATTGCTAACCACAGATGAAGAAGATAGCCACTTATATTTTTTTGCTTAGCCTTACCTTCAAATACAGATCATCAAAAAGCTTTTCAGTTACCACAAAGCTTTATAAGAAGTAAATAAGGAAGGCAGCTGCACCATATTTTCAAGACTTCTCTTTCATCTTCTTAATCTTCTTAATCAGTGGTTCAATAACCTTCTTCATCAGAACTCAGATAGTCTTCAGCTCTTCCACAACCCTCAGGAGCTCAGGCAGCAGCTGCTTCTTCCTTGAGAGAATACCAGGCAGCTCGAAAAGATTATCGCTGAGTTTCTTATAGACAAGCAGGGTCTCAGCCTTCGGCATATCCGTTGTAAGCAGAACTGAGTTTTCCTTTATAACATCGGTCACCAGAAGCATAGCCCAGTCCAGACGACGCAGTTTCGCCGCCCTTTCAAGCTCAGCAATCAGCTCGTCCTTGAGCCTGTTAACACCGTCCAGATTAATAACCTCAGCCTGGCCGACACCGAAACTAATACCGCTTTCGCTGTACTCCTTGAAATCAGCTACTATCAACTGGGCTGGAGGAGTGCTGTCTACGACTGCAGAGTTCGCGAAAATCTGCTGACCGTATTCTTCAACCGTACAGCCGCATATCTCTGCCAGTTTCCCGGCAGTATCACAGTCCTCGGCAGTTGTAGTCGGTGACTTCAGAATAACCGTATCAGAGAGAATACCCGCCAGCAGCAGCATTGCCGTTACCCTGCTGACCTCAATTGATGCCGCCTCAAAATGACTAAAAATAATTGTACAGGTGGAGCCGACCGGCCTGATATTCATGTAGATTGGGGTTTTTGTGGGTTGAGGAGATACCCTGTGGTGGTCTACGATCTCGACTATCTCCGCCTGCTCGGCGCCCGTGACTGATTGTGATGATTCGTTATGGTCAACAAGAATCAGTTTACGAAGAGGTTTTTCGATGAAACAGCGCCTGGTCACAATGCCGGTGAAACTATCGCCGGTAAACACCGGAAGTCCGCGGTAGGTTGAATTAACCAGCATGTTTTTTGCGTCATCGAAGCCGGAGTCCGAGTGAATAATCTCAGGCTCGGTATTCATTATTTCTTTCACCGGAGCACTGAGACGCAAAAGCCTGATTGTTTCGGCCGTATCAGCCTTTGAGATAAAGACAGTTCCATCATAATTGTCAAAATCAATCGGCAGCTGAGCGTCATCAACGCCGGTTAAAATTATTGCCGGGAATTCATTTTCAATGGCGAAGGTTATCAGATCTTCACGAAGACCAACGACAAGTACCGGTTTTTCGGGTTTCAGTGCTTCTATACGCTCGCGGCTCACCTCGATAGGCATGGCACCTGTCATTATGGGAGCTGAGAATTCTGAATCGACACCTCGCTTATAGAAAAAGCCGGGTAATACGTTCTGGAAATTATTTATTCTTAATCGGTAAACGGGACGCTTTCCGAGGTTTTCAGAAATCAGAAAACCGCTTATCTGATGAATTGAAATAATTCCCTTGAAATCCAGCCCGTCCTGAAACACTGGAATACAGCTGATATTCTGTTCATCGAGGACTTTGATTGCATTGAAGACCGGCTCATTGATATCAAGGCTGACAATATCGCGCCTTGTTACATCCGCAACCTTAGGGCTTACATCTTTAACAAAGACCGGCGGCTTTACTCCTGCCGACTTAAATGCTGCTTTTGTCTGATTGTTCAAATTTCCGCAGCGCACGGGAATATAGTTGTTATTTTTATCTGTTTTATTTTTAAACTCTGCATAGCAGTATGCCGCGCAGACAGAATCCATATCTGGGTTACGATGTCCGGTAATAATTATATCTGTCATTGAGAAAATTATACCGGCATAACCCTTCAGAGTCTATAGAATTAATTAATGTGCGTGACCTCAACTCCGCTCACAATCCTGTTTTAATCATTATTGGCGTAATCTGAATAATCATGCTATTTTATCTGTAAATAAGGATGAATTATGACATTACATAAATTTAAAATGATCACAAAACCCTTCTGGGTACCTACCATCACCCTGATTTATTATTCTATGGCTGCGGTAATTAATCCGTTAATAATTACCGCCCTGATCTTCGGCTGGATTGGTGATCTTCTGCTCATGCGGGGCAGAAAGCGCTGGTTTGTCGCCGGAGCTTTCTCCTTCCTGATAGGACATCTTTTTTATATCTATGTTTTCATCTCTAGCGCCGGAGGACTGCAAATTTTCCTGCAGCATCCTGTTCTGTCAGGTATCCTTCTGCTACCCTATATCGGATTCATAATCTATTTTAAACGTCTGCTGGGGCAGAATGTGAGTTCGGTTCTTATTGCTGCGGGATTTTATCTTTCGATACTGATGCTGATGAGTTACACATCTCTGCTCCGGGTTTGGACGGTATCAACATCCTCCTTCCTGCTTACTTTCAGCGGAACAATACTATTTATCATATCTGATTCACTGATTGGTTACCGCAACTTCAAGCGGAAATTCAAGGGAATTGGTGTCGTTATTGTGGTGACCTATATCTCAGCCCAGCTGCTGATTATCGGCGGTCTCGTATAAAACCCAAATACCGATCCAGCTCATCAAGAAAATTCGGTGTGAATATTGAGTCATTTGTTTTTGCCTCGGTTTCCCTGATCTCATCGATCGACCAGAATCGGCCATCGTCTATCTCTGACTCCTGAATTGTAACAGGACCGTCCCAGGTTATCCGGAATGAAGAAACATACTCCGATTCAAAATTATTAGAGTGCAGATATTTATAAAGATATTCAAATAATTCCACACCGGCCGTAATTCCTAACTCTTCAGCAGTTTCACGCACCGCAGCACCTGGATAATCCTCACCTGCGTCAACATGTCCGCCGACTGACGTGTCCCATTTCCCCGGCTGCACAATCTTATTCATCGCCCTCTTCTGAAGATACAGCTCACCTGCTGAATTGAATACAAGAACATGAGCAACACGGTGAATAAGTTTGGGATTGCCGTGTACTTCACTTCGTAAAGCCCTTCCTATTTTATTATCATCTTTGTCTACTAAGTCGAAATTCTCGGACATTGTTTTTCCTTTAGAATTTTGATTCTATTTTAATCTATTACCCTGTTTTCGTAAATGTTTGCCGAAAACCTATGCGGTAGCTATTACTTCATTTTTATTCATATCCCCTTGAAGTTTACCCCGATACTTAACATAGTGAATTATTAAATAACTATTTCAATGCAGTACTTTATCCAGAAACATTGAAATCTGCAGCTGATTATCTTGCAGCCATCGATGATAATGAAAAATACAAGCCTGAGTGGGTTGAAGAGAATCGTAACGATAAAGAATGGAACGCTGCCTATTCAACACAAATGAATCTTTTCAGAATCCGCAGACTCAAACTGATAGGTGATCTGAATATAAATTTTCCCGATGCTCCCGAACTTGAAGATCTTCTGCTGTCCCGCTTCGACGACAACGAGGTTGTCTGGCAGAAAGATTTCATCGAAGAGATAAAGGCCTACGAAGTAAAATATAATAACGCCCCGCAAAACATTGAAAAAGCCTGGTACTACTATTATGACGGCATAATCGGTCGAAATTACCGGAAGGCTGATCCTATCCTCGGGGTACTTAACGACTTCGACAGCCGGTATCCGGAGAGTGAATATGCTGAAGAGCTTTATACAAAGGCTATGCACTACCTGAATAATACTCCCGCTCTCGACGCCCTAACGCAAACAATTTTGACCCGTTTTCCTGATGGCCAGACAGCACAGAGAGCTCTGGCCCAGCAGAGCATTAAAGCTCTGGAAGGCAGAGAGTTTAAACTTATATTCAAGGATGTAATTTCAGATCGGAAAATCAATATATCCGATTGGCGAGGCAGGGTCGTTGTTGTTGATTTTTGGGCAACCTGGTGTGGCCCATGCGTTGGTGAAATACCAAAAATGAAGAATATATATTCAAAATATCATTCACGCGGTGTGGAATTCGTCGGAATTAGCCTTGATCACGAAGAAAAAACACTCCGGGATTTCTGTATTAAAAATAGTATTCCATGGCCGCAATACTGCACTGAAGGCGGAAACGGCGACCCGGGCTTTGATGAAAAATGGGGCATTACAGGAATCCCTACAATTTTTATCCTTGATAAACAGGGACGTGTACACTCAGTAGAAGCCCGCGGGCGTGTTGAGGAGCTGATAGATGAGCTTTTATAAAAGATTACTGCTGTTTCTGCTTGCAGCATTCCCTTTTACAGGCGTTTATGCGGCAGAGACTTCATATATCGAATGGGAAGCAATATCAGCAGATAATGCAATTGAGGTTAATATACATATTGTGGATGGATACTACCAATCCGACTACCGTAGCCTGTTCTATTTTGAAATTGAGGAAAACTCCTGCTACATCCTGGGTGACATTGATTATCCTGAAATTCCCGATGACAGCAGCGCAAAAGGATTTGAAGGGAGCTTCACACTTTCGGCACCCTTTCATCTGCTAAATACAGAAATCAGTGATTGCGAAAGCATGGGAGTGACCCTTCATTATCAGCTGTGTATGGGCGATCTATGTCTCATGCCTGAATATGAAACAAGAATAATTGAATTTTAGATCTTATTATTGACAAATCTCCTCCCACAGTGCATATTGTGTATATACGCTATACACAGTTAAGCATTGGAGGTTAAGCTGATGATATTGAAAGTTGAAAACCTGAGAAAAGAATATGAGACGTTCCTTCTCGATGATATCTCCTTCGAACTGGAAGAAGGATATATAATGGGATTTATCGGCAGCAACGGTGCGGGCAAAACGACCACCCTGAAGGGGATTCTCGGGATGATTCAGACCGAAGCCGGTGATGTTGAGATTTTTGGTAAAAACTTCAAAGAAAATGAGATCGCAATTAAGCAGGATATAGCCTTCATGACCGGCAGCAGCGACTACTACCTGAGGCGAAAGATAAGGGTGATTACGAAGGTAGTGAAAAGCTTCTATCCAAACTGGAACGATGCTGTATATGAAAATTATCTTCGAAAGTTCAAACTCGATCCTGAGAAAAAGGTAATGGAATTATCACAGGGAATGAGGGTGAAATATTCTTTAGCTCTCGCCCTCTCTCATGAAGCAAAACTGATCATTCTGGATGAACCTACATCCGGACTTGATCCTGTAGCGAGGGATGACCTGCTGGAGATCTTTCAGGAGCTTGTTGAAGACGGCCAAAAGAGTGTCCTGTTTTCAACGCATATAACATCGGACCTAGAAAAATGTGCCGACTACATCACCTATATCAACGAAGGGAAAATTATTAAGAGTACCTCAAAGGATGAACTCCTGGATTCATTTCGCCTGGTGAACGGATCTGAAGAGGATTTGAAAACTATGAAACAGGATTTGATCTCATACAAGATAAACTCATTCGGTTTTCTCGGTCTGATTGATACAGCAAAGCTAAGCCGCTATCCGGAAATCAACTCCGAAGCGCCCAGTCTCGACGACATCATGATCTATCATGCAAAAAGGGAGGAAACCCATGCAGAAGCTGCTGTATAAGGAATTTAATCTTTCTATCCACAAATTTTATTTTATTATCCCCTTTCTAACCGGAGCTTTATTTCTCATCCCACAATGGCCGTTTTTCCTTGCTTTGATGTATTTCTTCTTCATCTCGGTACCGAATATCCTTAGCTCCTACAATTCACAGAATGACAATTCATTTTCAATCATGATGCCGGTCAAGAAAAGCGATATCGTTAAATCAAAGATTCTTGCATTCACCATCCTTGAATTGACTCATCTGGCTACAGGTGTAATTTTCGCATTATTAAACATTGCACTCTACAAAACTGATAATTTTCTCTTTGATCCTAATCCTGCCTTTTTTGGAATAGCGTTCACGATGTACGGACTGTTTAATATTATTCTCTTCCCTATGTATTTTAAAACCGCCTATTCATACGGAATTCCCACATTGACGGCATCCATCACAGTGGTGCTATATATTACAGCGGTTGAGCTGCTTGTCCTGTTCAACGGGAAAATTGCATATTACCTTGAGGGCGGCAGTGCCGAAAGCCGAATTGTGCAATGGATAGTTCTGATAGCAGGAATCATCATTTTTGCAGCTTTGAATGCAGCTGCAGCCCGGATGGCAGCGAAGAGGTTTGAGAAAGTCAATCTATGACGGGAATAAACATATCTAATAAATCAGACAAACCAATATATCAGCAGCTGTTTGAACAGATCAGCTCACAGATTCTTAACGGCAGGTTGAAGAGTGATTTCAATCTGCCGGCCATCCGCACAGCAGCCAAGGAACTGAGGATATCAGTAATTACCGTGAAAAAGGCATGGGAGGAACTGGAGAGAATGGAGCTGATATATTCAGTTGCAGGAAAGGGCTGTTTTATTTCAGCCTTGTCTGAAGATGAGCTTCAACAGAAAAGGAATGAAATAATTAAGCATCAATGGATAAAAGACAGTCATTTCTACCGGGACCTTGGAACTACCAAAGAGGAGCTGTCTAATCTGGTTAAAAATAATTACAGCGAAACAGGAATGTAGATTTTACTAATCGACTATTGTTGCATTTTAACCAGCTCATCAGGCACATCGTACTGCTGCCAGCGCACCCGGCCATCGTTAACCGCATCGCGCAGCAGGCGTTCTATCTTTGAAAGATTTTTAGCCTTCCCGCTTTTTACCTCTAACAGAACAACCTCATCTATCCGGCCTTCATCCATTCCCTTAAAAATGAGTAAATCAATTGGTTTACCAATAAAGCGGCATTCATTCGGATTAAAGGGGAAATCAGGAAGAAAGGGAGCAAGCTGTTCTGAGAACTGTCCGCCTAGTACCGCCCTTGATCGCTTGATCCTGTCCCTTACAATTAACTCAAGTTTGTTCTTTTCCCAATCCTTGTTTTCAGCATTCCGGCCCGAAATTCGTCCGAGTCTGAAGGCAATAAAGACGAGAACAACTGCGGCAGCAGCTAAAACAATAAATAATATTTCCTGATTCATTGCTTATTATATCCTTTACCGAGATGAAATCCCCAGGATAATTCTGAAAACTTTTTAACCTCAACTGAAAATCCGATATCCGCCATCATTGAAACCGCGGACTCAACATCCCAGAAAAACTCATCCTCGATATCTTTAATTAAATCCCCTCTCCCGCTCTTCTCCAACTCATCATAGTATTCCGTTTTTACAGCTGCACTCTCAAATCCGAGGTCACCGATTACGGCTAATTCCCCAGGTTTCAGGCAGCCGTAGATTTTTCTGCAGAGCAGCTCCTTTTCGCTTTCAGTGAGATGATGTACTGCATATGTGCTGACAACGGCATCAGCTGCCGCCCCGGTTTCAAAGAAGCCCAGAAGATCATCCTGTATAAATCTCACATTTTGTCTGCCGGCCAATTTCTGTTTAGCAAGCCTAATCATTTCTACCGATATATCCACCGCATCAACAGCCGTGTGCTCGTTAATCATCAATGTCAG
>DMKD01000006.1 GCA_003454605.1 Spirochaeta sp.
GAGTGGCAATATTTGCAATATATCCTTCAACCGCATGAAAGAATGCATCGAAGCCCTGGTATGCCGTAAGATGTGCAGGAACCGAGGTCATCAGTTCGGGATCAACAACCGACAGTACAGGAAAGGTTTCTTCTGTACCGAAACCAATCTTCTCATCACGGTCCTGATGGGTGATAACCGTCCATGGATCGGCTTCAGTTCCCGTTCCCGCAGTCGTGGTAATAGCGACGATAGGAAGTACACCGTTTTCAACGGGCTGCCCCTTACCTGTTCCGCCGTTCACGTAATCCCAGTAATTTCCGGAGTTTTTAGCCATTATTGCAATACTCTTGGCAGAGTCGATGCTGCTGCCGCCGCCAAGCCCGACAATGAAATCACAGCCTTCGGCTTTCGCCATTTCGGCACCCTCGGTAACATGGTCTAAAATGGGATTCGGAAGAATCTTGTCAAAGACAACAGATTCAACGTTCTGCGACGCCAGCAGATTCTGCACCCTCTCAAGATATCCGAATTTCTTCATTGAAGTTCCGCTGCTCACAACTATCAGAGCCTTTTTCCCTGGAAGAGGTTCTTTTGCCAGATCGTTAAGTTTTCCGGGACCGAATAATACCCTTGTGGGTATGAAGTAGTTAAAATTTATCACAATTTCCTCCGCGATATGTTATATAGTAAAAGTACTTATATTATTAAGATAAGTCTATATATCAAAACTTTTTTATATCATTTTTTAAAAGGCGGCAAAACATTGCACAAATCCCTAGAATAAAATAAACTAAGTTTATGAAAGAATTAAGCAAAGACGGGAGCATTCATGTTACCGATGAAATTTTCAATACTGCATCACATACCGCGGGAGCTATTTTTTCGCTGCTTGGAATGGTGCTTCTTATCACTTTTTCCGCCGTTGCAGGGAAGGTGTGGCATATAGTCGGTTTCTCAATCTACGGCACGAGTCTTTTCATGCTGTTTCTTTCAAGTGCGTTCCACCACGGCATCGACAGAAGTGAAAAGCTTAATAATTTCTTCAGATTATTTGATTATCTGTCAATATTCGCATTAATCGCAGGAACTTATACCCCTCTCTGTCTTATAATCAGCCGTGATCCCTGGGGCTGGAGTGTTTTCGGTGTAGTATGGGCCCTTGCCGCAGCCGGTATAACAATCAAGGCGGTTTTTCCATCCGTTCCTAAATGGTTCACCAATACTCTGTATATCTGCATGGGCTGGGTGGGCGTTGTTTTAATATTTCACGTCATGCCGGCAATCGGCTTAAGCGGCTTCCTTCTTATCCTCATCGGCGGGGTCTTGTATTCAGTCGGCGCAGTAATCTTTTATATCGAAAGACCCAATCCTGTACCGGGCAAATTCGGATTCCATGAAATATGGCACCTATTCGTTCTGGCCGGCGCCCTGGTGCACTTCGCTTTCATGTTCTTTGTTGCGCTGCCTTTCTAACATTTCGCTGAACGAGAACTCACAGCCGCAGTAATTCTGCCGATATAGCCCTAGTTCACGGGCAAGTTCGATACTGCGTTTATAGCCGTTTTTCTTTTTAAAATTATACTCAATAAACAGACCTGCATCGGCCCCCTTTTCAAACAGCAGTTTTGAATTTTTATACGGACTTATGCTCAGACTGCTGGTAAATCCGTCATATCCCCCTGTTTCTGCAAAGGCGGCAGCCCGCTTAAAGCTGTAACTGAAACAGAGGGCGCAGCGCAGACCTCCCTCCGGCTGATCCTCGAGACCTTTTACTGCATCGAGCCAGGCTTCATGATCGTATTCGTCGGCAAAGTACTTGAGATTGAAATATTCGGCTGTTTTTTTCACGCCTTCAAACCGCTTGTCGTACTCCTGCTTTGGTGAGATATTTGAGTTGCTGTAAAACAAGTCGACGATCCAGTTGTCTTCGATGAGACGCTCGATCGATGCTGTTGCGCATGGCCCGCAGCATACGTGCAGCAGGATTCTTTTATCCGTTGTCATGAGCTGATGGTACTACAAATTAATGAAATTAGTAAGAAGCTGTTCTCCGTATTCCGAGATAAAAGATTCCGGATGGAACTGTATTCCCCAGACAGGCAGGTTTTCATGCGCTGCCGCCATTATTATCCCGTTTTTAGATTCGGCTGTGATACGAAGCGTCTGCGGCAGCGGTTTTACTACTGCCCATGAATGATACAGCCCTACTGTGAAACTTTCAGGCATGCCGTGAAACAGACTGTCGTCGGCCTTCTTCGATATCAGGCAGGGCTGACCGTGTACAACCGAATCAAGATTGTAGAGACCGGCACCGAAATAGCTGCAAATCAGCTGATGGCCCAGGCATATGCCTAAAACAGGAACCGGTTTCGACAGGTTTAACAGCCGGTCCAGCAGCCTGAATGCTTCCGGGTATTCATCGGGCAGGCCGGGCCCAGGTGACAAGATGATACGGTCGGGGATCTCAAACTGCTGCACATCTAGTGAGCTTATCGGCTGAATAGAAATATCCCGGCAGCCCGTTGTTCTTAAGAGCTCGAAAATATTGTAGGTAAAAGAGTCATTGAAATCGATAATTACGGTTCTGCCGCTGCCGTGCATCACAGACTTTCCACGGCTGAAACCGGAATCAGCGGCTGCTGCCCGAATGGGAGCATCGCGTTTATCAGTTTCAGTGCTTCGTAGGTTTTTATTTCAGCAGCCTCGATGTCCCGTTCGGTTATTCTGCCTTCGGACAGCAGTTTAGCGCGGGCGGTTCCCAGAAGCAGAGGATGAGCGGGGGTATACCATTGCCCGCTTTTAAGCAGAACGATGTTTGATGACCAGGCGTCCGTAAGCAGACCGTTCTTAACAATAATAACATCGTCACAGCTGCCTTTTTCGGCCATCAGAAGATCAAGAGCGCTGCGGTCGGTATACTTGAAACGGTAGTCGGGGCTGCCCTCAACAAGCATCAGAGTGTTAATCTCACGCCTTATATAATGAGCATATTCAATTCGGTATGAAAAATCATCTTCGATGAAATCATAGAGAAATCTGCATTTCACACATCCGCTCTGAAACTCCTCTGGTATTCCCCGGGTTTTCAGCAGAGATTCAAGATCCGAAGCTTCGGGGGGAAGTGGTTTTCTAAAGTAGTCTTTTACGGTACGCGCTAACCTTTCATTGTGAAATTCCGCGTTCTGTAGAATACCGTTTTCAATCCGCATAGACTCAACTATTCGATGGTACATTTACTTTATCTATCAACTCCCTGTATTCACTCATCATGCTGCTCGAGGAAGTTATACCTCCGCCGCTTCTAAAATAATATTTATCCTCTTGTTTTTCAATGAATCTGATATTTACAGCCGTGTCGAGGTTATTCCCGTCGAAGACTCCTGAAATTCCTGTATAGTAACCCCTTTTACCATGCTCTGCCTCTCTGATGACCTCAAGAGTCTTTTTTTTGGGGGCACCGCTGATAGATCCAGCAGGAAGCAGCTTCAAAATAATATCGCCCAGGCTCGCCCTCCAGTCTTCAGACAATACGCCCGTAATCTCAGAGCTGACCTGCAGTAATTCTTTTTCCCGGCTTATTATCCGTTCGATATACCTGAACCGATTAACCCTGACTTTTTCAGAGACCATAGACAGATCGTTGCGAATGAGATCAACGATAGTGTTATGTTCCCAGCTTTCCTTCTCATCATCAAGAATATTCTGCTCTGCATCAGGAATCGATGCATCGATTGTGCCCTTCATCGGGAAACTGTATATTCTGCCGTCTTCGATCCTCACGAATGGTTCAGGTGAAAACTGCACGAACTCATCCTTAAAAAGCAGGCGATACTTAGCAGTTGAGTTCTCATAGATATCTGACAGACCTGCCTCAATGCTAACTTCGGTTGGAAAGGTCAGATTGATAAGATATGTGTTTCCCGCATGAAGATTATCCTGCACTATCTTAAAAGCTTCGCTGTATTCCCCGCGCCTTACCGGAACCCTTTCAATTATGCGATATCCAGCATCTAATCTGGAAACAGGTTCCGGGTGGTTTGTTATATTTCGATAGTTAAAATAGACTCCGGCTGCAGCGGCTGCATCAAATCGGAATACCTGCGGTTTTTCCAACTCAAAATCGAGGAGGAAAAAGAAAGGCTTTCCTTTTGAGCTGAGACGGTTTATCTCTAATTTGAAGTCTTCTAAAAGATTAATGGCCGGCGACACTGCTGTTTCGCCGCTTTGAGGAAACGAAGCGGATAAAATCACTTATATTACGTACAACAATTCGATCATCAAATATGTCCACACGGCGCTGTATCATGAAGTGATTTAGTATTGTTCTGCATTTCTCGGGAGACATTCCGGCCCAGTGAGCCACATCATCAACTGATGTCTTAAACTCCCGCATTTCCTCAGTGGGAGCATCAACAGTACTGGTTTCACTAAGCATCAGAAAAACATCAGCCACCCTTGCCTGCTCATCCTCGAGTGTTAATATCATGAATCGTCGCTTCTGATCATAGATTCGCTTGGTAAACAGTTTCAAAAGTTTAAGTGCAATCTGCGGATTCCCCATCATCAGAATTTCAAAATTTTCCCGGTTAAACTCAAGCACCTTCACCTGATCAAGGGCGATAGCCGAGGCGGAGCGCGGAGCGCCTTCGAGAATCGACATCTCGCCGAAAACTTCTCCAGGGTTAAGAATATCAATCGTTTTTTCAATATTATCGATTATCTTTGTTATCTCGACACGGCCGGACTGAATCAGATAGAAGTTCTCACCCGGTTCAAATTCACAAAACAGGATGTCGTTTTTCTGAAAGGTCTTTGCAAATCGCTCAAATACAGAAAGATCAAGTGCCATCGATGTTATCCCTCTAAACCGTCAAGCGCTCTGCCGGCTTTTCTGTGAATCGGTGTGCCTTCGGAAGCCATTGACAGCACCTTTTTATAGAAACCCGAAGCCTTGATTGAGTCTTCTTTTTTCTCATATGAATTGCCCACACAGAAAAGCGCCTCAAGCATATCGGGATGTTTGGGATATTTCTGTATCATGGCTGAGAAATGCTTAATACATGTATCATAGTTATTCATACTAAACAGGCATCGGCCCACTTCAAACTGTGACTTCGCCTGAAACTCAGTATCACCTCCGGCCATAATAACGTTTTTAAAAACGTTCAGCGCCTCGCTGTATTTTTCCTGACTGAAGAGGTTTACACCCTTGTAATATTCCTTCGCAGTATCAGACATCGTTCCGCCTGATGACCGGCTTTGTCCCCCGCCTGAACCCGTCGAAGGGCTTACCGACGGTGAAGACATTCCGCCTCGGGGTGCATTCTGAACAAGAATCTCAACCCGCTGTAAATTTTCATTCGCTTCAGTAACATATTTACCTGAAGGATAATACGTCAGATAGGAACGAAGAGCGTATAATGCCTGAACATTCTTTCCGCACTTCTGATAATAGGTTCCAATCTTGAATAAACCGGTTTCAGGATCTTCATCCTCTCCGGTTGATATCAGATTACTTAACTGTTTATGGATTCTTCGAAGCTGATTGGAGAAGACTTTCAGCATCTTCATGATTATTCGGGTGTTCTGCATTACGACAGCCTCAAATTCAGGAACAGTAAATGACAGCATCTCGGCATCTTTTACAACAAAGGCTGTTTCCTCTCTGGGATATTTACCAAGGGCGGACTTTACTCCGAAGAATTCTCCGGTGCTGATGATATCCTGAAGCTCCTGCCCCGTCTCAATATCCTGATATTTAAGGATAACCGAACCGCTTTTAAGGATAAAGACCGACTCATTCATGTCACCCTTGAAATATACAATAGAGTTAGCTTTATATCTTACCGGCTTAGGCATTATGTCTCCTGAAACTATCCAATTATCATGATTGTAATTCCCTGCCAATTTGCTGTCAACGACATAGACAGAATAATTACCTTTTTTTAATTTATCGGCATGTAAATAGCGAAATAACAAATATTTCGATGTGGACTGTAGTTTTTTTTACTGTTAAATTGATAGCAGCATGATGATTAATATACCACGGAAAATCCGTAAAACGGCCATTCTTCTACTTCTTGCGGGAATTGCTGCGGCGCTCACCGTCCCCGCAGCATCGGCTGAAAGCCTCTTTCCTGTTATTAAGCGGCTTGATTATGCCGATCTCAATTATCGCCAGCTTCAGGAGGATATTGAATTCTTCTATAAAGCATCCGGCTCAGGAAAAACCCTGCCGCCACTTCTTTTTTACTCCTACACAATAGATGATGACAACAATATCTTCTCGATCGCCGCCAGGGCGGGACTGACCTACGATACGATAGCATCCTTCAACCGGATAGGTTCATCCAAAGACAAACTCTACGGACGTAGCATACTGCTGCCCAGCCAGCCCGGCATCTTTCTGCCGTCCCAGCCTGAAACTGATCTGGAATATATTGCTCTTTCGTGGAGGGCGGCATCTCTGCCGGAAGCTGCGGATATCACAATTAATGGGGTAAACTACTTCTTTTTCCCCGCCGAGTCCTTTCATGATGTCGAACGAGCCTATTTTCTGAAAATACTCTTTATAAATCCTCTGCCCAAAGGTATTGTCACATCAGGTTACGGCCTTCGGAAAAGCCCTTTCACCGGTCACAACAGCTTTCACAACGGCATAGATATTGCGGCACCGGAAAAAACTCCTGTCTTTGCCGCCCGAGAGGGGGTTGTAATCTCAAAAGGCTTCAATGAAACCTTCGGCAACTACATCGAAATTGCTCATGCAGGAGACTACAGCACCTTCTACGGCCATTTAAATAAAATTTTTGTTGAGTTGCATGATCAGGTAAATTCTACTATGATTATAGCAGAAGTGGGAACCACCGGACTTTCAACCGGTCCTCACTTACATTTTGAAGTTAGAAGGGACGGTAAAACGAGGAATCCGTCGGAACTTACACCCGGATTGGAATAATGAAAAAAGCATTGCTATTTTTTATCCTTATTTTGTCTCTCTTCACTCCGTTTTGGGCATTTTCTGATAATATCAGAGGCGATGTCGTAAAACATGTAATGCTGTCGGATCAGCAATCAGGCAGCGGTCAGGAATTTTCCCTGAATATTGAAAACGTCTTCGCCGTATCCATCGATAAAGATTCAGAATTCATCGCAGGATTCGAAATTGAAATAAAAGTGCCTTCGTCACTGAGAACCTACAGCAACAGTTTTGCATTCAACATCTACAATAAAATCAGTCCCGCAGTCTCAACTGGAATCGGCACATATTACGGCAGAAAATATCATTCATTAATCCTTCCCGAGGCTGCACGCTTTTTTATCAGACTACCCTACGAAGCTCCGCTTGACAGTGAGACCGAACCCTATACCACAGTTTTATCCGACGTGCTCGTATATAATGATTCACCTCTTATGGTAACCGTTCTGCCGATGATGAAAGGTTTTCCATCCAGTCTGTATAGCAGCAGTTTTTCCATAAGGGTTTCTCCGATCCTGAAGGACAGCGGAAATCTTAACCTCTCGGTTGATGTTCCCGAGGGACTGAATATGGATGAGCTGACAATAGAGATTGACGGCATCAACCATACTGAAACCAAAGGCATCAGACTGGCATCCGGTTCTCACAGCCTCAGTATTGAGATTCCCGGAGGCAGAGGGGTAAGCAGGAATTTCACAATCAGAAAGGGCGAAACAACAGAACTTAAGCTGGCTATTGAAGAGCTTGAAAGCTGGGCAAGTATCGATGTACCTGAAAACACCCAGATTTATATAGACGGGGAAAAGATAGAACTTGAAGCGAGCGGCAGAATTTTGATGACGCCCGGTGAGCATACTGTGCTGTTTAAGATTGATAACTATAAAATCAGCAAAAAATTTGATATTCAGCCCGGTAAAGACTGTAAAATTTCGCTTTTTCTTGATATTTTTATAGAGGAGAACTAAATCTTTTTCCTTTAGAGTCGATAATAATCATGTCGGGGCAAGATATAGTTCCCCTCCCAGTTTACTATATTCCCCGACATTCTGGCCGGGCTGTTTTTGCAGTCCGGTCTTTCTTTTTATATCCTTA
>DMKD01000365.1 GCA_003454605.1 Spirochaeta sp.
TGTCTGTTATTTTTACTACTTACCCCTATTATATTTTCCTGTAAAACTACCAGTGAACCTGCTAATCTGCTTCCGCCGTCAGCCCTTGCCGATAGCGACAGCAGATTTATAGAAATCGACGGCATCGATGTCCATTATAAAGAGCGCGGCAGCGGAGAACCTGAAATCCTTTTACTGCACGGTCTGATGGCCAATATAGGTGCCTGGGACTATATATATCCGGAACTGAGTAAAAATTATCGGGTAACCGCCTACGACAGAGCGGCATTCGGTCTGACAGAGAGACCCTCAGTGACGGATGCATACAATCCCTTCACAGCCGAAGAGGCTGAAGCTCAGGCTCTTGAGCTGATTTCGAGGCTTGAAATAGAGAAACCGGTTCTTATAGGTCATTCCGCAGGTGCCAATCTGGCGCTGAGACTTGCGATTAACCATCCGTCTGATTTCAGCGCATTGATTCTGATATCTCCGGGTATTTATACCGAGATTCCTTCACTGCCTGTTAGAAACTTGATGAATTGGGAAATATTTAAAGGTCTTGGGATAGCTCTTATTAGAAACATTCCTGGCCGAATTGATCAGCTGATTGCTCAAAACTACTTCAACCCTGAGCTGATAACTGACGAGATGAAGGAGAATTATCTTCAACCGACCCGTGCCCTGAACTGGGACCAGGCCCTCTGGGAATATCTGCGGGCGCAGGATGATTCAATGATAGAGCAACATCTCGCAGAAATTGAACTGCCGATACTGATAATTCAGGGGGTCAATGACGAAGCGGTACCTCCGGAAGATAATAAAAAAGCAGCCGGGATTCTCCCGAACGCCAGCCTGATTTTTATAGAAAACTGCGGTCATGTTGCCCACGAAGAGCAGCCCGAGGCTGTTATAGCCGCGGTCCGCGATTTTATCAGCCGACTTTGATCTTCAGACTGTCAGGCTCATAGATTTTCTCGCAATAATGGCACATAAACTCGGTTCTATCATCAGTAGGGTTTTTATGACGATCGAAACGGGTCGAAATAGTCTCATGATTGGTAATGCAGTTGGGATTCGGACAATGAGCGATATTAATCAGTTCACCCGGTATTTCAACCTTCCTTTTCTCTGCTGCCTCATAATCCCTAATAATGGTAATAGATGCCGTAGGAGCGATGATTGCAATCCTGTTAACCTCATCAGCAGAGAGCTCATGGTTTTCAATCTTTACAATATCCTTTCTCCCGTATTTACCCGAAAGCAGGTTCATACCAATACTGACGGTATCCTGGGCACTGCCGTTAAGAATCTTCAGAACCTGAACCGCCCGGCCGCCGGGAATATGGTCTATTACGGTTCCGTCTTTGATTGCGTCTACCTTTAACTGTTTCATTTTTGGATTCCTCCCATAAGAATTGATAATATTGCCTGGCGCATGTAAACGCCGTTCTCGGCCTGATCAAAATAGTATGCATGGGGCGACGAATCTACCGCCACGGTAATCTCATCAACCCTTGGAAGAGGATGAAGAATTTTCATGTTTTTCTTTGCCCCTTCAATAGTCTTGAGGTCGATAATGTATGAACCCTTAAGTCTCTCGTAATCCTCGGGGTCTGCGAAACGTTCACGCTGTATTCTTGTTACATACATGATATCCAACTCCGGGACAACCGGTTCAACCTCTGAAACCTCGGTGTACTTAATTCCGCGTGCGGTCAAATCAGCCTTAATGTGTGCAGGCATCTCAAGAAAGCCCGGCGAAACAAAATAGAACTCGGGGTTATAGGAGGCGAGGGCTTGAGCAAGAGAGTGAACCGTTCTGCCGAAACGGAGATCACCGACGAGACCAATCTTGAGATTGTCCAGGGTTCCGTGAGTCTTCTTTATGGAGTAGAGGTCGAGCAGCGCCTGAGTCGGATGCTGATTAGCCCCGTCGCCGGCATTCACAACCGGAAGCTGCAGAACTTCTGACGCAAGTCTTGCAGCGCCTTCAATCGCATGACGTATTACGATAATATCTGAATAGCGCTCGATGGTTTTTAGGGTGTCGGTAAAGCTTTCTCCCTTTTTCACCGATGTCGCACCGGTTCCCTTCATAAGCAGAGCTTCCCCGCCCATCCGCTTCATTGCCGATTCAAATGAGAAGCATGTTCTTGTAGATGGTTCAAAAAACAGCAGAGCGGCGATCTTCCCACGCATATCGGGTTTAATTCTTCCCTCCTCGATTGCTCCGGCAGTTTCAACCAGATAATCAAGTTCGGCCCTGTCCAGGTCACGCATTGATATAATGTGTTTACTCTTAAAACTATAATCAGACATCTGTTATGCCTCCCTTTCCTGAAAAACCTTCCAGGCTTTACTGCGGTAGATCTCGGCTTCAGCTGCCGGGTCATCCGCCTTTATGATTCCGCGGCCGACTATAATGCAGTCTGCACCGCCCTCTATCGCCTCTTCAACCGTCACATACTGCTGCCCGAGATTATCGGTGCCTCGCTCAAGCTTCACACCGGGCATGAGCAGCAGCTGGCCTTCGGGTATCATTGCCTTGTAATTTTTAAGATCTTCAACATCCTTTCCATGACCGATATAACCCGATACAAGCATGTTGTTACTGCTTCCGGCTTCAATCACATTCCGGCTGTAGTCTTCGGTAATCAGATTGCCCTTGCTCGACATTCGGGCAAGAAGAAAGGCGGCCTGGGGACGTCCATGCTGCATTGAAGCTACACCTTCGGGGAAGAGCCCTTTTACTGTGCCGGCGCCCGCAATCAAATGGCTTGTTACACAGTCGGCCCATTCGGCGATGCGGTAAACGCCGCCGTAAAACTGATGCTTAACGGTATTGCCGATATCAGCAAACTTGCGATCCTCGAAAATCAGGAAGTCACCCTTTTTTGCCATAGCCTGCAGGCGGGTGATGAAATCAGGAGAAAAATCCTTGATGATATCAACATGAGTTTTCACCATCGCAATTTTATCCGCCGTAGCTTCAAGGATATTAAAAAACTCATCATGGTCTTCAGTGTCGAGCGACAAAATTAGATTCGTTTTTTTACGGTTCATTACCGAGAGCAGTTTTTCAGTGAGGCCGTTGGACTCCACTGAAGGTTTAACAAACTTTGCTTCAATTCCAGGTTTCAATGTACCGGAGGCAAGTGCCTCTGTGAAAGCCTTT
>DMKD01000226.1 GCA_003454605.1 Spirochaeta sp.
GCATTTGGTGAGCAGAGATTCGATTGAGTCGGCTTTTTTTACCTGGCTGGAGAGTCCCCAGGCCGCGTCTATTGATATATAGGGATCAAAACCTATTACGTCCATTCCAAGAGATATCGCATCGTTTGCAACCATAACCCCGATTGCTCCGAGACCGATAACACCGAGGGTCTTTCCTTTGATCTCACCGCCGGTGAAGTCTGATTTTCCTTTTTCAATAAGCTTGGGAACCTCATCTCCTTTCCCCATGAGTTCCTTCGACCAGGAAACTCCGCGAATTATTTTTCTTGATGATATGAACAGACTCATTAATACAAGCTCTTTGACTGAGTTGGCATTTGCACCAGGGGTGTTGAATACGACGATTCCTTTTTCAGTATATTCGTCTACCGGAATATTATTCGTACCGGCACCGGCGCGGGCAACAGCCTTAAGGCCTGCAGGTACCTTCATGTCGTGCATTTTGAAGCTTCGCAGTATTACTGCATCAGTCACATCTTCTCCACCGTCGAGAGAATACCTGCTGTAATCCAAAAGGTTTAAACCTTTCTTTGAAATCTTATTTAGAGTCGTGATATTAAACATTTCTTCTCCTGAAATCTTTATTCTTCTATATCAACATCATGGCTGAGCATATCATCATCATCAAAGATGAACCGCCCGCTGATCTTTTTACCGCTTAATGCTTTTTCAAGCCAGAGTGCATCATCAGCCCACATCTTGTCGTACGGAATGCGCTCTCTGTCGCACCAGAACGGCTCTGCTTCATCGGTTTCAATCATGTCGCCTTCATAAGCTTCGGCTGTATATACAAAACCCCGGAGCGAATATCCGTTTTTAAAAATGAAGAACAGATCCCCGATGTGCTCAGGAGCTTCTGGTGTGAGGCCTACTTCTTCCTGGCATTCCCGGATAACTGCCTCAAGCGGCATTTCACCGGCTTCGATTCGACCGCCGGGAGCGTTAACCTTGCCGGTGCCGAGACCTGTTTTCTTGTTTATCAGCAGTATCTGATTTTTTTCACTATCTTTTATGTAGCAAATGACTGCCTGCTCGGTAAATCTCCAGCTGTCCCAGTCGACTTCGTCTACCGTGTCGGGTACAACCACAGGTTCTTCCGGTTCCGGTTCGGGCTGCACCGGCGGTTTCATAAACTTCTGTAAAAACCCTGCTTTAGGCTCGTCCTCTTCGACGGGAGGATCACATTTTTCACACATATTAGAGTCGTAATACATTATGCGGTCGAATGTCATTCTCTCACCGCAGGATGCGCATTTGATTTTATAAGGCAGGGCTTTTTCGCGCAGTATGTAGGCGGCAATTGCCACGATGGCGACTCCGACTAAGAGGAGGTAATCTGAAAACTTCTCATTTGAAGCAACGAGGATCACTACCACATAAAAGACGAAGACGAGTACTGCCCAGATCAGGGTGGATGTGCGCTTTTTCACACATGTTTTATGATGTCTTCTCTGCATAATGTTAAGTATGGCTGTGGCCGCAAGCGCCCAGAAGACGGGTTCTGTAAGTTTTTCTGCTATCATGATTTAGAAAATAACAATAGGCAGGCTAATAGTCAATCCTTCGTTAAGCCTTGATCTTTTATCGGCGGTAGTTTAA
The DNA here is from genome assembly GCA_003454605.1 of Spirochaeta sp. Classification (GTDB taxonomy): domain Bacteria; phylum Spirochaetota; class Spirochaetia; order UBA9216; family UBA9216; genus Thalassospirochaeta. The sequence continues at coordinate 1,621 of DMKD01000226.1, forward strand.
AAATATGATGAAATGAAAGAAAGCTTACCTTTTAAGAATGGAATACAGAAAACCAAGCCCGGTTTTTTATGGTTTTCCGCTTTATTCAGGCCGAAGATACGGAAAGGATTGATGCGGACTTTGGGGGCAATTTTTTCGAAATTCTTCTTTTTACAGTTTCAGACAGTTCTTTTCCCAAAGATTCGCCCTGTTGTGAATGTAGATCATCAGCTTGATAAAAACATTCCCTTTGACCCCTCATGGGTAGGTCTGTACAATACATTTACAGCTTTCTGGATGAAGTCAGCCGGCTGGCTTTTGAAGACCTTCGGTGAACAGGCCGCTGATGATGTTGCGGCCTTTGCTGAGGATATGTTCATGCTGTACACTGTTACTGCTGAAGTTTACAGCAAATGTCAGTCAACGACGACGCGGCCCGGGGTAACAGCAAACTGGGATTTCATTGTCATTCACGCATTCGACCCCCACCTGCACTGTGTTCCTAGTCTTCACGTGATGGTCTGTGCCTATGTAGGGTACAAGACCACTGAACTTATTAAAAAGCATGCTGATAATCCTGAAAATTACCGTACCGAAATGGACTGGGTTTATAAAAATGCGCTTGAGATTATTGAATCGGTTTTGCTTGTGAAACAGCACAGCGTGAACTGTATTCCTGCGGGCTTCTATATGAATTCTGTACTTTTTGAAGGCTTCAGGGCGGACTGGGCTGACCGCTTCATAGCTGAGATGTTTGCAGATGATGTTAAAGGAATTTCCAAAATTTCAGATATTCAGTCGCATATACGTAGATATTATGATAAGTTTATAGCAGAGTATGACGGCGGCACAAATCGTGACACGGTTCTGCTTGATTTTCTAAAAAACTATAACACTGCCGGCGGAGTAGAAATTGGTTGAATCAAAACGGAATCCCGAAACTGAACGCTTTCTGAAGAGCCTCGGGTTTCCCGTTGTAAACGTTCATAATTCAAATAATCATCATGATTTCACCAGACCTTCAAGGAGAATTCTTGTTATCGGGCCGATGGGCTCCGGCAAGACTGAGTTTTCATCCCGCGTTTGGCGCGATTCCAGGGTGGCACTGAAAAAATCTGAAGAGGTTGCCGAGTTGACTACAACATCAGGCGCCGACCGCCGTCGTGTTTTCTTTGTGCGCTCATCCCTTGATGCCGGCCGTTTTCCCGACTACCCTGATGATGCTCTTGCGTTCCGCGGAGGCTTCGAACGCTGCGGTGGAAATATAACGGCAATACGGGATTCATTCGAGCTTGAAGCTCTCATTGAAGAGCATCTTGAGATTGGTACATGGATAATTGATGAGGCATCGTTTTATGACGAGCGGATAGCCTATGTCGTTAACCGCTACTCCGAGCATTACGGCATGAACTTCATCTTCCCGACTCTGATCCTGAATTTTCGCCGCGACATCTTCAATGCGGCAGCCCGCTTTCTTCTGAATGTATCGACTGATGTGTTCACACTCACCGCCTACTGCGAGCATGAAGACTGCATTGCCGATTCATTCTATACATACCGTTATTATCGTGTGAACGGGAAAGAATGCCCGGCGCTCTACTTCGACCCCCTGATTGTCATCGGCGGCGATACAGTAAAAGACGACCCTCTCGAGCCCAACTACTGTACTCGCTGTGATGAGCATCACTACCTTCCCGGTAAGGATTATACCTTCCTCGTTCTCAAACCTCTGGGAGAAGCTGCCTCGCGAGGTGATCTCGACCCTCTAAAGCAGGAACTGTACTCTATCAGGAATGAAATTGAACGATCACAACTCTATCAGGTGCTGAAAGAAGCCTTCATAGATAGCGAACCGAGCCAGCCGATCTGCATGAACTCGATGATGGTGCCATGTATAGCTGAGAAGGCACTGATCTACCTCTTTGCCGAAGAAAATCTTCTGGCCGAAGATCAGCTTAAGAGGCTTGCGGAAGAGCTGGAACTAGATATAGATTATATCTCTAAAACCCTTGACGACAACCGTCGCCCGGTTAACTTCGAGCAGCTGGAGCTTTTCAGTTGAGTTTTGTAAAATGCAGAATTTAAGAATATAGGCCACGGAAGATCACGGAAGAAAAAGATTTTCTATTTTCTGATTCTGTTGTAGCCGGCAGGGCTATTCTTGAGTTTAAACGCTATGTTTGGGGTGTCGGCTCGGTATTCAACCCAATATCTGAAAAACAGTAATCAGAGTGCCAATCATCACGAAACCGATGCTCATGAACGCGAACATCATTGTGAATCGCTTGTTCATATCGTTGAAGCGCTTATCATTGGATTCAAATTTCTCATCAAATCGGCTGATTATGTCTTCAAAGCGTTTATCTACAGCCTCGAAGCGTTTGTCGACTGCTTCAAAGCGTTCATCCATACGTTTGAAACCTTCGTGCATTTCGAGCAGGATAGCATCTGTTTTAGCATCCATTTTAACCAAAGCTTCCCTGAATTCGGCATGTTCGGTTTCATTTTCTTTTTTATCTATTGATTGTTCGAGCATTAAAGATACGTAACGGTGTACCGCTCCTTCATCCTTTACCTCGAATGCTGTTTTGAGTTCGTGTTCAAGTACTTCGGTTAATACCTGCATATCCATCTCCTTAAAGTATA
>DMKD01000071.1:0-4654 GCA_003454605.1 Spirochaeta sp.
GGAAAGAGCGCATAATCCTGAAACACCATACCGATGTTTCTTGAAGCGGTAGGCAGGGCTGTAATATCTCTGCCTGATAATATTATTGAGCCTGTTTCGGGCTGCTGAAAGCCCGCTAGGAGCCTGAGCAGGGTGGTTTTCCCAGAACCTGAAGGACCAAGAATTGATACAAACTCACCCGGCTTTATCTCGAGATCCACCGAGATGCTGAAATTATCGAAACTGAAACCTATTTTACTGATTATTAAACTCAAAATACTTCTTCTCCTCCGTAGCGGTCAATTAGATAGAAGGCTATACCGCATATCAGCATAAGAACCGTACCCATCGCGCAAGCACCGAAAAATTTATATGAAGATATAAGCCTGTATATCGCTATAGGAATAGTTGATGCGGAACCGTCTGAGAGAATAAGCACTGAGTTTATTTCGCCGGCTGAAATACAGAACGCGAATGCGGCAGCAGTTATAATACTGCCCTTTAATAGAGGAAGTTCAACCCTGAAAAGAGTCGCCCAAAACCCTGCGCCGAGAGTGCTGGAAGCTTCAAGAAGACTTATCTTGATTGCTCTTATTCCGGTGGAAAATGTCCTTACAACAAAGGGCAGGGCTATTACCGAATGCGCGAATACGATTAAAAGAGATTTGTTGGTGTACTCTTCGGGCAGCAGCGTAAGGATGCTGTAGTAGCCAAGCCCGATAACGATGGCCGAGACTCCCATGGGAAGCATGAACAGGGTTTCGACAAGACCTGCGAACTTGAGCCTCCCCCGAACTATGATGTACGCCGCGGTAAATCCTGCCGGAACTGCTATTACCAGTGCTGAAAAAGCAATGACAACTGACGTGAGGATCGCTGAAATAGAACGAGTACTCTTAAATAAATCGATATACTGCTTGAATGAAAAAGCAAGATTACCCGACCACCCGCTCCTGTGCTGCAAAGACCGCCAAACCACTGCTGCGAGCGGACCGATAATAAGCAGCATGATGAACAGGATATAAAGTATCGTCAGTACCTTGCCTGACAGACTTAGCCGGCTGAATCGGATGAGAGGTCTTGCTGTTTCTGCACTGATGGAAGCTGAAGCCTTTTTTTGAAGTCTGATGTAGATCCAGGTGAAAGTACCTGTGAGGGCTGCGCCTAATAGTGCGAGTGAGGCTGCTGAGTCGATGTCGATGCTTATTCGGGCAAGACGATAAACTTCCACCTCAAGGGTTGTAAAAGCCGGGCCGCCTCCGAGAACAAGGATGACAGCGAAACTCATGAAACAGAAGATAAATACTAAAGAAGCCGATGCGATGATTGAAGGCATGAGTGACGGCAGGATAACGGTGAAAAATATCCGAAGTTTGCCTGCACCGAGAATCTGAGCGGCTTCGATGCGGTTTCGGCCTATCTGTCTCCATGCTGATGCTGTAAGACGCAGCGGAATTGGAAAATTATAGAATGAATGCGCCAGGATGATCGCCTTAAAAGAATAGAGAATCTTCAGCGGCGGTTTATCAGCCCCGGTGATCTTCATTAAAAAGCTATTAAGGATACCGCTGTTGCCGAAACAGAGTACAAAGCCCAAGACAACAAGGACAGAAGGCAGAACGAAGGGAACGGTTGTTATGCTGCTAACCAGGCGTCTGCCTCTAAACTCAAGATGAGACATTATCCATGCCCCCGGAAGACCGATTAGAACAGCTGAAACGGTGCTGACTGCCGCCTGCAGAAAGGTGAATGAAATCACTGAACGGTAATAAGGATTCTGAATACTCTCAATAAAAACGGATGGGCTGATATGTCTGAAAATTGTCAGAACCGGAATGATAAAAAATAGGGTGAGCATAGAAAGGGGAAAGAGAAAGAGCAGTTTCCCCTTAAGTCCTCCACCTATGGCGGCGGCGGAGGCTGATTGATTAACCATCGAATGTTTCAAGGTCTATCCTAATTAACTGAGGCTTCAAGCCAGGTTGCAATCCAGCTGTCAAGATTTTCTTCAATATCAACAGTATCAAGTAGCAGCGGCTTATCTGAAACCGGAGCATAATCGAAGGACGCAGGAAGTGAGGTCTCACTGGAAACAGGCATCATGAAGTTAGTCAGAGGAATTGCCTGCTGGAAATCATCGGTAAGCATGTACTCGATAAACTTTTCAGCGTTGGATCTATGGGGAGCTCCCTTGATAATACCCATTGATTCAATCTGCATGTAGTTGCCTTCTTCAAAGATTAGTGCCTTGAATCTGTCGGTTTCTTCATATTCAACATGGTAGGGCGGACTGGTCGTATAGCTGAGAACCATGGGAGCCTCTCCGGCGGTATAAAGACCGTAGCCTGAATCCCATCCGTCTGTAATTGTAAGAATTGACGGCTTAAGCCTCTTCCAGTAGTCGGCAAAATTATCACCATAAACCGCAACCGTCCAGAGTAGAAAACCGAGTCCGGGGCTGGATGTTCTCGGATCCATCAGGATCAGTGAATCAGCATATTCCGGTTTAGTGAGATCTTCAAGAGACACAGGCGGGCTATCCAGAGCAGCAGAGTCATAGTTTACTGCAAAGTAACCGTAATCAAAGGGTATCGCATGAAAACTGTTGTCGAATACAAGATGTTTATATACTTTTGAGATGTTTTCCGGTTTGTATACTTCAAGAACATCCTCAGAAAGTGCTTTCGCGAGCATGTTGTTGTCAATCCCGATTATGATATCGGCCTCAGGATTTTCCTTTTCAAGGATTACCCTGCTCAGCACCTGGCCTGAGTCACCTGCTGATTTTAACTCAACCCCGATACCGTACTTTTCTTCGAAAGGCGGAATGACGGAATTAGCCGGACCCCAGTCGGATGCGAATGAATCATAGGTATAGATTACCAGTTTTGCCTCAGTCACTTTTTCTGAACCTTTTTCAGCTGTCGTCGACATGGTCTCATCTTTTTTGCTGCAGCCTGTAAACACAAGAGCTGCAATTGATAACATCAATAATGCTGCAAGAATTGTATTCTTCATTGAGAAAACCTCCATGAGTAAAAAAATGTTGATGTGTGGGTTGATGTCTCGCTCCCTTCGTCGGCATTATCCGAATCAGGTTCAACGGGTATGTTCTCAGGACACAATCGAATTCTTATCCGATCAGCCACCCCACGACCTAACCAGCTTACTTAAATTAGATGTTGACTGTCAAGTGCAGGATATGCCGTAAAAATAGATGTGCTGGTTTGTTTGTGGAAAATCTTAAAATACTTATATGTAAAATGTAATATATGGTAAAAGAAATATTGACATATGCACATATGCTCATTATATTACACCCATAAACAATATAAAATAAAGAAGGAATTTTATAGGAGGAATGATATGCCTAGAGGGACTGGAAATAGAGCCGGCAATGGTATGGGCAGCGGCATGGGGCAGGGACGCAGCGGCCGCGGTAAGGGGAAGGGACGCAGTGGTGGAGGATATGGATCCGGCGGTTACTGTGTATGCGCAAAATGCGGAGTTAAAGTACCACACAGCCAAGGAGTTTCCTGTACTGAATTGAAATGTCCTGAATGCGGAAAAACAATGATTCGTGAAGAACTGCTTAATTCTAAAAATTGAAAAATTGATAATCAGGCTAGCTTTTGCAACATAATAGGGACGATATCCAAATTGAAGAAGCAATCCTAAAGACTCAGGAAAACTATAAGGGAATATAAGCAGAATGGCAGAAACGTGAAACCCGTGGCCATCTGAACTAAAAAAATACCCACAGGAGAGAAAAAATGACTAAATATGAACTCATAGTAGTTGGCGGCGGACCTGCAGCAATAACACTTGCAAAGATGCTTGGAAACAAAAAGAAAGTAGCAGTAATCCGACCTGAAGATCATTCAATGATATATTGTGCAATGCCTTATGCCATTGAAGGATTAATAGAGAAAAAGAAAACCTTGAAAAAGGATGAGCTTGTTACCGATGCCGGTGCTGAACTTATCAGAGATACGGTTACCAAAATTGATTTTGACGGAAAAAATGTTACATTATCAAATTCAACTCAGTTGTCGTATGAAAAACTTGTTATAGCAACAGGTGCTGAACCCTTTATTCCACCCGTTGAGGGGGCAAATCTTAAAGGGGTTACAGGCTTTAAAACTGAAAAGGATTTAACTGATTTACAGAGTACAATTTCGGCAGGTTTAAAAAAAGCTGTTGTTGTTGGTGCGGGAGCTATTGGAATTGAACTTGCGCAGGCATTGAAAGAAGCTGGGTTGGCTGTGGATCTTGTAGATATGAGCACATCTATTCTTCCCAATCTCGTAGATAGTGAGATGACCGAAGAAATGCAGGCTGAAATAATTAGAAAGGGGATAAATCTTCACCTTGAAGCAAAGGTTGTTTCTCTTGACGGAATAGAATGGGTTGAACACGTAGAGCTTGATAACGGCCGGAAGATACATTTTGATGCCAAAGATGAATGTTCCGAAGCAGGAGCGGGTACTCATGATGGAATTGTAATTTTTGCTGCCGGAATGAAACCTGTTGTTGATCTCGTAAAAGATAGCCCCATTGAACTTGGACGGGACGGAATTGTAATTAACGACAAAATGGAAACAAGTTTACCCGATGTTTATGCTGTAGGTGACTGTACGCAGTTTACAAGTGGAATAACTTGCGGTGTTGCACC
>DMKD01000071.1:4792-5395 GCA_003454605.1 Spirochaeta sp.
AAAAGCCGGATTTGATGTAGTTTCAGGATACAGTGAAGTTACTACACAGTTCCCGATAATGCCCGATGCAAAAAAAATGAAATTCAAGATTGTTGCTGACAAAAAGACAAGAAAAATACTAGGAGCCCAGATTGTCAGCGGAGAATCTGTTACCGGAAGAATTGATTTACTTACTTTTGCAATCCAGAAAAATTCTTCAGTAGAAGATCTCACCAGCCTGAGTTATTCTTCACAGCCGTATCAGTCATTTTATCCAGCTGCAAGCGGAGTAGTTTTGGCTGCCGAAGATATTATGAAGAAATTGTAATAAGTCGAGCCATGCATAATTAGATGCCTGATAATGCAAAAAGATAGGGCAATCCAAGAAAACGGTTATGCTTTTGAGAATCAGTCTGAGGGTAATTCTCCAGGGCTTATTGACTTCAAAAAGATTTTCATAAAAAATTCATACCTTCGCAAATATGAGCGCTTTGGCATCTCTCATATCCCGCCACAACTAAGTGCAACGTCATCCCGGTTTTCTCCTCCACACCATTTATAGCTTTCATAGGCCGGAATTTTAGATTTCGTTAGAAATCCCACTACTAAGGATTCATCTGCCAC
>DMKD01000242.1 GCA_003454605.1 Spirochaeta sp.
GATCTTGGTCAGAAGTTCCTGAATTGTTTTTAGGTTGATGTATCTGAAGAGGGCCATCAAATCAGGAAAAAATTCTCTGACCGGGGTTCCCAGTTCATCTCCGGCCGATAGTACGCAGACAAAGAGATTGCGAAGCAGAGTTCGCTTATACTCAATTCCGACCGATTCATCAGTTATTTCTTTTTCGATCGGTGCAATAAAGTCTCCAAGTTTGTTCTTGTCTCTCTCTTCAAAGATTGAAAGCAGGATTCTTGAGGTTTCATAGATATTAACCGGAAGGCTGTAGTCTAGGTTTTCTGTTGAAGAACTCTTTGAATTAAGTCCTGATATCATTGAGAACAGGGCATGGGTTTTAGCCTTCTGATAGGAAAAAGATAATTCTTGAAGTTTGCCTGTGATTTCACCCATGCCTATTGCAAGCAGGCTGACTTCGGAAAGCTGCTCGACAGCAGTCTTAATATCAGGCAGTAGCTTGTTCAAATCATAGGTGAAACTCTGTGAAGACAGAACGAAGGTGATATCGGTATAGAAGTCGTTCGGCATGAGAAAGAGGCTGTCAATCTTCAGAGACCATCGCTCAAGAATCGGTTCTATTACCCCGGTAAGTTCTGACTTCAGACTGGCCCATTCAATAGGATTTTTTATTTCAGTGAATAATATGAGGGGGAAGTAGAACTCGTCCTTCTTTTCAAAGCCGTAAACCGGCAGCTGCTTATCAAGATCGTGCTCAGAAATTACTCCGAAGAGAAGCTCTCTGAAGAATTCATTTATGAGTATCTGTTTATTTTCGTTATAGAATGTTTCGAGTTTTCTAATATCATTACGATCAGAGCGTTCCTGTTTAATTTCATCGATCAATTTTCCAATGATATTTTGAAGTTTTTCCAGATCGATTGGTTTCAGAATATAATCTTTAACACCGAGTTTGATGGCTTGCTGAGCGTACTCAAAACTGTTGAACCCGCTGATAATTACTACCTTTATATCGAGGGCATTAATCCTGGTTTTTTTTATCAGATCAAGGCCGTTGCCTCCGGCCATCTTTATGTCGGTAAGCAGGATATCGGGAGTCAGTTGTTGAATCAGTTTGATTGCTTCTCTGCCGTTTTTTGCCAGACCTACAACTTCAGCGTCGACCGATTTCCAGTCAATAGATTTGAGTATGCCGTTGCGAATGAGCTTTTCATCTTCCGCTATTACTACTGAAAATTCCGCCATTTTATATCCTTGGTATATGTACTGCGACTTCTGTCCCCTCTCCGGGGGCAGATTTAAATTCTACTCCGTATTCCGGTCCGAAATACAGTTTTATTCTTTCATTAACTGAGCGTAATCCGATTCCGACATTGGCTTCTTTCATTTCAGAAAGGTAGCCATTGAGCTGTTCAACTTCTTCAGGCGATATCCCGGGGCCCGTATCTCTGATTCTGAAGTAGATATCGTTAGCTGTACAATCAGCACTTATAGTTATCTTTCCCTTTTCGTCCGCCTGCATTATACCATGGTAAATGGCATTCTCAACCAGGGGCTGAAGAATGAGTTTGAGGGTCTTATTCTTAACTATAGTTTCGGGGATTGAAATAACAGATTCAAATTCATCTTCAAACCTTGTTTCCTGAATTACCAGATAATTCCTGATATGTTCTATTTCTTCTTCAATCGTAACAAGGGTTCGTCCACGACTTAGACCGATTCTAAGCAGATTTGTGAGTGAAAATACCAGCCGTACAACATCATCATTCTGACCGGCACGTGCCAGCCATATAATGGATTCGAGAGTATTGTATAGAAAATGGGGATTAATCTGGGCTTCAAGCGTTTTCATCTCAGATATATGAAGTTTTTCATGCTCTTCGTAAAGATCTTTCATCAAGGTATGTATTTTAGCCACCATAACATTGAAACTGCTGCTGAGCATCCCTATTTCATCATCCGTCTGGATGTCCATGTTAACATTAAAGTTCCCCGACTGAACAATCTTCATAAGTCCTGCCAGATCACGAAGCGGGCTTATTGTCCGGCTAACAAATGAGAGGGCAGCAATAAAGTCGATCACAGCAATTAGTAAAATCAGGATAAATATCGGCTTGAACATCGTGAAAACCGAGGCCTGGATAGTCGATGGATGAATGTATCCGTCCAGTCTCCAGCCGGTATATTTAATCGGGATGGACTCAGTCAGGCTCTTGTCTGTTGAAATAGAATTAACCCCTGAATGCGTGATTTCTTCATGTCCGACATTGCCTATGAGGCTTAAATGCCCTGAATCTCCAAGGCCCTGACTGATCATTTTACGAATGGTTTCAACCTCAATATCAGTCAGGATAACACCAAGTATAGCGCCGGTTGATTTATCAACTATTCTGAGGCCAAGAGTGATCAGCGGTTGTCCGATAGTGTTTACAGTGAATGAACCGTTATGCGGTGCAAACCATATAGGGTTTGAGCTGTATATAATGTGCCGGTACCAGGTGAAGTCCTTCCAGTCCTGATAAATGGGTGATGAAAAGTTCGATTTGAACTGCAGACCGTTTGCACCGATTATATAGAATCCGAATATATCATCGACGTAATTCTGGATATATGAGAGTTGGTTGTCGAGCTCAAGCTCCTGTGAGTAAATCTCAGAAATATCATCAGGGATTTCTTTTCGCAGAACCGCCTGGAATTTCGGATCATTAGCAATTCGCAGAGAATTCTTCAATGCTGAATCGAGGAGGTTTTCCAGTTCGAGCACATTACCTTTAACCACCTCGGTAAGTACAGCACTGAGGTTGTCCTTGATAATATTGCCGGCAAGATAGAAATATGTTATGCCTAGAATCAGTACTGACGAAACCGTTATTACCATTATAAGGGTGAAAATCTGCCCGCCTATTGAGCGGATATGAAACCGGTGCCCTTTAGAATGCGGCTTTTTAAAAAGCTTCATCGATGTGTTCTAATGCGTTGGATTTGTCGAAGAGCCGCTCGGGTACGATAATCTTAGGCGGAACCGATTTGCCGAGTTCATTTCTCATGATGGCGGCAAAAACCTGCTCGGCAAGTTTCGGCGTGCATTCAACTGTTGCTCCCAGCTCCCCGGCAATGACGGATTTAAGCGCATCCTTGCTGCCATCGATGGAAATAACAATTACATCTACATTCGGCTGAATGTTAGCTGCCTTAAGAGCCTGTATTGCTCCTATTGCCATTTCGTCGTTATGGGCGTATACGACATTGAAATCGCGGCCGTACGAAAGGATGATTTCTTCCATCACTCTCTGGCCCTTTATTCTTTCAAAGTCGGCATATTCCGATATGACAATCTTCATCCCTTCTGTTTGCTCAATCGTCTCGCGAAATCCCCTTTCGCGATCTATTACGCATGAGGCCCGCTCTCGTCCGCGCAGTTCGATTATCTTTGCAGAACTTACGGTTTTCTCAATCAGCCATTCGGCGGCACTTATTGCCTCTTTCACAAAATCACCTCCGACAAAGGTCAGAAAATCCACACCGGGGATCCCATCAACCTCGCGGTCGAGCATAATCAGCGGTATACCGGCATCACGGCATGTGCTGAAAACCTCATCCCATCCTTCGAAGACCAGCGGTGCAAGAATAATATACTCTACACCTAGAGCAACTAATTCAATTATATCTTCAATCTGCTTTTCCTGTGAGCTCTCGCCGTCCAGGATTATCAGTTCAATTCCCAGTTCTTCGGCTTTTCGCTTCAGATCATTGGTCTCGGCAACGCGCCAGGGGTTAATATGATTCATCTGTGAGAAACCTACGACGAGATTTTGCTCAGTCGGTGTCGGATATTTATCTTCAGCCGGATTTTTATCAGAATTATCTTTTCCCGTGCACGAAGCTAATATAAAAATTGCTGTTAGTAGTAATAGAAGTCTTTTCATAGTTTGGTTCAAATATCCTAAGATGAAATATCGATATCCGTCAAGGATTGTTTTCCATTTCTTGTGAATCAATAACTATTCTGTTCTGAAGATAAAAAATTGTTAGTTTTTCATAAATATTCGAAATTTACAGATCATCCTGTTCCCATGTAAAATGTTAACAATATTAACAAGGGAGGTTTCTTTAATGAAGAAACGAAATGTATTTTTAGTGGCATTATTAGTTCTCACCATTATTGGTGGAGCGGTTTTCGCAGGTGGTCAGCAGGATGCAGCTGATGAAGACAGAATGATGGTAGTTGGTTACTCACAGTGTGACAGCCAGCAGGCATGGAGATGGGCTGAAACTGAATCAGTTCAGAACGAAGCAAAGAAAAGAGGCATTGAGCTTAAATATAATGACGCACAGGCTGTTCAGGCTAATCAGATTGCAGCAGTAAGATCTTTCATCGCTCAGGGCGTTGACGGTATCCTTCTTGCTCCCCAGGTTATGACTGGATTCGGTCCTGTTCTTCAGGAAGCAAAAGA
>DMKD01000329.1:0-3927 GCA_003454605.1 Spirochaeta sp.
AGAATGTCGGCAGCCTTGACTGCTTCATAGAGGGTTGCGCCTATAGTAAGGATAGTAAGGTCTTTTCCGCTCCGTTTTACTGCAGGCTCGCCTTCAGGTATTTCATAGTATTCTTCGGGAACTCCGTCCTTCTCAAACTCTTCACCGATTCCGTATAGTTTCTGACTTTCAAAAAAGACAACCGGATCGGTTCCGCGAAGCGCAAGATTAAGCATACCCTTTGCATCATAAGGAGTAGATGGGAACATAACCTTCAGTCCCGGAATATGAGCAACAAGTGCCGACCAGTCCTGGGAATGCTGGGCACCGTACTTGCTTCCGACTGATACACGAAGTACAAGCGGCATCTTGAGCTCGCCTCCGGACATCGACTGCCACTTAGGCATCTGGTTGAAAATTTCATCGCCTGCGCGACCGAGAAAATCACAATACATAAGCTCAACCATCGCACGGCCGCCGCTCATTGCATAACCTACCCCTGTTCCTACAATGGCAGCTTCTGAAATGGGAGAGTTAAATAATCTGTGATAAGGCAAAGCTTCGGTCAGACCGCGGTATACGGCAAATGCTCCGCCCCAGTCACGATTGTCCTCTCCATAGGCTACAAGGGTTGGGTCAGTATAAAAGGCATGTGCTGCTGCTTCAAAAAGAGCATCACGATAGACAAACTGTTTTGACGCAGGCAGTTTTTTTCCACTTTCATCAAATGCATAGCGAGCCTTGCGGGCGTTTGCCTTAACTCTTGGATTTTCTTCCAGAGGCATCAGAACCTCGGGTTCACGATCATCAAGTTTTTCAATCTTTTCATTGGAGAACATTACAGACTCAATAAACTGACCGTCAACATGCGGTGAAATTGAGTCGTCTATTGCAATCCTCATTGTATCGCCGATCTTCTTTGCGACCTTTGCCTTCATAGCTTCAGCGCTAGTGTCGTCGAGAGCCCCGTTTTCTTTAAGATAGTTTTCATATCCGATGAGAGGGTCATTTTCTCTGAATGCTTCAATCTCATCTTTTGTTCGATAAGATGATGAGTCCGAGGGAGAGTGTCCGGAGAGACGGTAGGTAATTGTATCCATGAATACCGGCCCCCTGCCATCGAGCAGCAGCTTCTTCTTACGGCTTACCGCATCGGCAACGGCCAATGGATTAAATCCGTCGACACGCTCGGAATGCATGCCTTCAGGGTTAACACCTGCAGCCATTCTAGCTGCTTCACCGTAGCCCATTGTTTCACCCACTGGCTGACCGCCCATGCCGTAGAAATTGTTGAATGCATTAATCATTACCGGTGGCGCTCCGCCGACCTCATCATCCCAGAGGGTGCGGTACTGATCCATGGCGGAGAATACGATCCCCTCCCAGACGGGTCCGCATGCAAGTGAGGCGTCACCGATGTTTGCAATGACGATTCCCGGTTTGCGGTTAACACGTTTATACAACGCGGAACCTACAGCAATGTCGGCGCTTCCACCCACTATCGCATTATTAGGCATAGAGCCGAATGGCGCGAAAAATGTATGCATTGAGCCTCCGAGGCCACGGTTAAAACCCTGAGCACGGGCGAATATCTCTGCAAGCGCACCGTAAAGGACAAAGTTTTCAGCATGGTCCCGTACGTTCTCACCCTTATTGTGTTTTTCTACGACTGAGAGGGTTTCACCTCCGAAGAAGCCTTCCATCACGGAAGTAAGAGAGTTTTCATCAAGTTTTTTGATTGCTGAGAAACATTTGGCAAGGATCTCACCGTGGCTTCTGTGTGAGCCGAAGATGAAGTCGTCGGTATCGAGCACAAGGCTCTGTCCGACTGATGCTGATTCCTGACCGGCAGAAAGATGCGCGGGACCCTTATGGTTGTATTCCATTCCCTGATAGGACCCCTCTTTCTTGATCTGATCGAGCATAGTTTCAAATTCACGGATAATCAGCATATCGTAGTAGGCGCCGATGAGTCCGTCTTTTCCGTATAGTTTCTCTTCTTTCTTAAAATCTGATTTGTATTTATTTGCTGGTATATCGTTAACTTTGATTGTACCCGCCTCCCTGACTTTAACAGGATCGATTGATATTGATTTAGGCATATTTTACTCCTCTAATATATACCCGCCACGGATGGCGGGAACTGTAAGTGAAGTTTGATAAGCAAAGCTTTCAAACTTCAAAATTTGGATTGGCATGGATGTCAATCCAAATTCCAGCAGACATCTTTTATAACTTCAGAGACGGACGGATGAGGAAAGATTATTTCCCTGATGTCCTGTACTCTTAATTCAGCTTCAATAAATGTTGCAGCCGTTCCGATCATTTCTGAGCAGACCGCGCCGATCATATGTACTCCGAGTACTAGATCAGTGTCCGCATCGGCAATTACCTTGCAGAAACCGGAATCTTTTCCGTGCTCCGCCAGAAAGCGGCCGTTGGCACGCATTTGCATCATCGCAGATTTCACATTGTGTCCGGCATCCTTTGCTTCAGACTCGGTCATTCCGCAGCCCGCAACCTCGGGCATCGTATAAACAGCCCATGGAACCGCGTTGTAGCGCATGACGGAACTTGCCGTTCGGCTCCTGCTGTCGAACATATTCATCACTGCGACTTCCGCCATGCGTGAGGCAGAATGAGCCAACAGCGACTTGCCCGTCACGTCTCCCGCGGCGTAAACACCGGGCAGGTTTGTTCGCATTCTTTCGTCCACTGTAATACCAGTTCGACTGATATCAAGCCCCAGGGCTTCAAGTCCGGCAGTAATAGGTTTTCTGCCGACCGACATCAGAATCAGATCTGCATCGATAAAAGATTCACTTCCACCCTTCTCGTACTTTAAACCCTTTGCCGTCACTTCAGTAACCTTCGCACCTAGCTGAAAATTGACCTTGCTCATCTTCTTCCTAAGAAGTGCAGCCGCGTCGCCGTCCATCATAGGACAGATCTCGTCCATCATTTCAACCACGTGAACCTCTACGCCGACACTGCTGAAAAAGGAGGCGAACTCAACTCCGATTACACCACCGCCGATGACAGCGAGTTTTCCGGGTAGTTTATCAAGGCTCAGAATCTCGCGGTTGGTGACCACATTTGCCCCGTCGGCTCCGGGTATTGGCGGAACGAAGGCTTCGGAACCCGTTGCGATCAGCAGATTCTCACCCTCATAGACAGTTCCGTCTACACTGACGGCTTTTTCCCCTGCGTCTGTTTTCGGGAACTCTGCCTCGCCGCTGACGACATCGACCTTCCCCTGCTTCATCAGAAAAGCAATTCCCTTCCTGAGCGTTTCAACGGTTTCATTCTTCCACGCCATCGCCTCTGTGAAGTTGAACCGGGGATTATCGAAGTGAACGCCGAACCTGGCACTCTCCTGACCGTATACAAAGTGTTTTGCCGCGTTCAGAAGACTCTTTGTCGGAATACATCCGTAATTCGTACAGACTCCGCCCAGATGTTCGCGCTCAACAAGAAGTACCTTTTTCCCCAAATGTCCGGCACGTTCAGCCGCGATATACCCCGCGGGTCCGGCGCCGACAACTATTAAATCATACATTCGGCTTCTCCTTAATCCTAAAGCGCCAGATAGAGCTCAAGGTTTTCAACGGCCTTGATTACGGCGGCGCAGAAACGCGATGCCGGAGCACCGTCGTTTGCCTGATGATCATAGGTAAGTGAAAAACCGATGAAATCCTTATAATCAACACCGGCCTCTGTGCGGACGGGTTTAAGGCTTGTTGAGCAGACACCGAGAATTGCTACCTCGGGAGGATTGATAATCGGTGTAAAGCTGTCAATTCCGAATGAGCCGACATTGCTCATAGTGAATGTGGCACCGGTGAGCTCTTCCGGCTGAGCCTTGCCCTCACGGCAGGCGGCTATCAAACGTCTTGATTCATCAGAAAGCTGTTTAAGAGAAAGACGATCAGCAAACTTTATAACCGG
>DMKD01000329.1:4009-4403 GCA_003454605.1 Spirochaeta sp.
CATTGAATCGCCGTACCAGTGAGCGTTGAACTCAGGATTAGCTTTAAGCACACGCGAGATCACATACATCATAATATCATTAATGCTGATTTTTCCGAGCCCGAGCTCTTCCGGAGCTGCTTTAAGTTTTTTACGGTATGCGAGAAGAGGCTCTGCAAGTGCACTGAAACTATGAGTAAGCTGAGCTGTGACGCTTAAAGATTCCATCATACGGGCTGCTGTTATCTTGCGCACACCCTTAACCTTTTCATCAGAGAATGCTCCGGGAAAAACGACATCGACAGCGGGCGCTGTTGCGGGTACCGCAGCCGTTTCATCCAGGTCCTCCAGACGCACACGCCCGCCTATTCCGCTTCCAAGTACTGGAGCAGTCAAACCCTTCTCAATCAATGCT
>DMKD01000189.1 GCA_003454605.1 Spirochaeta sp.
ACAACCTTTAAGGTAGGTGACCGTGCCATCGGCGGGCTTCTGCTTAATCCTCCGGGTGGGAAATTCGGCAGCGGATGGGGCGGTCATTCAGAGTATGTCCTTATGCGGGATCATCTTGCGATGGTAGCCGACGGCGTTGCCGATGATGCACATGGCTGGGATGAGGGACTGCAGATCATGAAGAAGGTTCCCTTTGATATATCTATTGAAGCAGCGGCTCTTCTCTGTACCTGGCGTGAGGTTTACGCAGGCATGTTTACCGATTTCAGTATGAAAGTCGGAGATGACATAGTAGTCTTCGGGGCAGGTCCCGTGGGGTTGTCCTTTATTAAATTTGCAAAGCTAAAGGGTTTGGGAAGGGTCGTCAGCATAGACCCCCTTGAAAACAAGCGTGTAAAGGCACTTTCAATGGGTGCTGATGAAGCCTATGATCCGGATGACAAGGCTGTTGCCGGACTCAGTGGTTTTGATGCGGTTGTTGATGCTGTGGGTCGTGAAAACATAATTAATGCGGCAATTCCTATGGTTAAAATGGGTGGCTCGGTATGTGTATATGGTGTAGTGGGAAGTCCGACGATTACCCTGAATAAAGAAAATGGCCCATATAATTTCAATCTGCTTATCCACCAGTGGCCTACAAGGCATGCTGAGGCTGCGGCTCATGAACCTCTGATTGAATGGATTCACACTGGTGAGCTTAAGCATGAGGATTTTGTCACAGGGATTTTTCCGATTGACAAAATCGCCGATGCGGTTGAAGCTGTGAAGAAGCCGGATTCTATCAAGACTATGCTCAAATTCCGGTAACTGCCTTACCAGGAGAACCATATGGAAAAATATTTACTTGCACATGATTTAGGGACAAGCGGAAATAAAGCGACTCTTTTTGCTGCCGACGGAACTCTCGTAAAGAGTGCTACCGAAGCTTATGATACTGAATACACAAACGGTAACTGGGCCGAACAGAACCCTGAAGACTGGTGGAATGCTGTTTGTCTGTCATCGAAGAAGCTGCTCGATGGAGTAGATACCGGGGAGATAGCCTGCGTTGCCTTCAGCGGCCAGATGATGGGCTGTCTCTGTGTTGATGATAAAGGAAATCCTCTCAGGAATCATATCCTCTACTGTGATCAGCGCTCTGAAGCCGAGACTGACATACTCATCGACAAGCTTGGTGCTGATGAGATATACAGGATAACCGGGCACAGACCCAGCGCGTCCTACGCTGTTGAAAAGCTGATGTGGGTTAAAAACAATGAACCCGATATCTATGCGAAAACGGCTAAGATGCTCAATGCCAAAGACTATATGAACTTCAGACTGACCGGACGAATGGTTACCGATCATAATGATGCAAGCGGGGCAAATGCCTTTGATCTCGGATCGTTAAGCTGGTCTGATAAAATTATTGATGCGGCAGATGTTGAGCGTGAGATGTTTCCCGAGGCAGTGCCTTCTGTTGAAATAATCGGTACAATTACAAAGGCGGCCTCGGCGGCCACGGGCATTCCTGAAGGCGTGCCGGTAGCAGCGGGCGCCGGCGACGGCGGATGCGCCACCGTGGGTGCGGGCTCGGTAAAACCTGGGGCAACCTACTGTTATCTCGGTTCATCCTCCTGGATATCAACCACAAGTACCGCACCAATCCCCGATGCTGAAATGAAGACCTTTACCTGGGCCCATCCGGTGCCTGGTTTTTACCAGCCCTGCGGCACAATGCAGACAGCGGGCGCATCATACGCCTGGCTGCGAGACCAGCTTGCCGGGGGCGGGGCCTATGAGGATATAAATAAAATTATGGCCGAGGCTCCCGCGGGTTCAAACGGTCTTATGTTTCTGCCGTACATGCTCGGCGAACGCTCTCCGCGCTGGAACCCTGACGCAAAGGGCGCGTTCATCGGTCTGGGCCTTGAAACGAAGCAGTCCGACATCTACCGCTCTGTTCTCGAAGGGGTTTCGATGAACCTTGATATTATCCTGAAGGTTATGCAGGCCGGAATAAAGATAGATGACATCCTGCTCATAGGCGGGGGAGCCAAGGGCGCGCTGTGGCGGCAGATCCTTGCCGATATATTCGGAATACCCGTTAAGGTACCTCAGTATCTTGAAGAGGCAACCAGCATGGGTGCTGCAATTATCGGCGGTGTAGGCTGCGGCCTGTTCAGTGATTTCGGGGCGGCCGAGCGTTTTGTCCGTGTTACCGGTACGACTAAGCCGATTGCTGCTAATTCAGCGGTTTACGACAGGATTAAGCCGATCTTTGATAAGAGCTATACGTCTCTTGAGAGCAGCGGCGTCTTTGATGACATTGCAGGGCTCGGCTGAAACAGCTGCCGTCCTTTTCTTGACATCATTCACCCGAAAGCTCATAATAGTTGATACCGAAGTAAAACGAGGGATTTTTGGCCAATCTTAAGGATGTTGCCAGACTCGCAGGGGTATCTGTTGCTACTGCGTCTCAGGCATTAAACGGAAAATATGTAAATGAAAAAACTCGTGAAAAGGTTATGAAGATAGCCTCAGAGTTGAAGTATTTTCCCAATAAAAGCGGTCGAACCCTCATTACCGGAAAAGCCTCTGCGATTACCCTCGTGGTTATAAATGCATTGGGGCATGCTGATATTGTCCATGGAAGCACCTTCTTCTACCATATTATCCAGGGCGTTATAGAGGTGGCTGAGCAGCACGAGCATAGCTTTATGCTTGATGTTCGAAACTGGGAGAACGATGATCTGAGTGCTTATTTTACCAGGAAGGTAAATGACCGCTCTACCGACGGAATAATTGTGATACCACAGTTTATCCGCCCCTATGATTTTATCGAAGCGATTGAGGGCTTTCCAGTCGTCTTTCTGAATGCCTGCAATAATCGTGACAAACTGAATACTGTTTATGTTGATCATGAAAAAGGCGCCGCCATGATGGCTGAACACATTTTGAGTAAGGGACATGAGAATATCGCCATTATACACGGACCTGAAGACCATTTTGACGGTTTGCAGCGTAAGCAGGCATTTCTGAAGATTATGGAGACAGCAGGGAGAAAAATTCCTGAAGAGCGGCAGGTTCACGGCGACTATACAATCGAAAGCGGTTATCAGGGGGCAAAGGCTCTCCTTGACTGCTGTAAACCGGATGCAATATTCTGTGCCAATGACTACATGGCCGCCGGTGCAATGCGGTATTTAAAGGAGCAGGGGGTCGATATTCCCGGAGAGGTGGCGATTGCAGGCTATGACAATGTTGAATTATCGTCTGCCGTATATCCCATGATGACAACTATCGACGGCAGAATGCATGATCTCGGAAAAGCATTGGCGGAAAATTTGTTTCTGGCAATGGAGGCCGGTCACTCTTCTCTGAATATACGGCTGGTTCCCGAGCTTCTTGACCGCGAAACGGTATAAACGCTAACAAATACGAAAAATCAACAGTAAATCATAAACTTTTTCTTGACAGGCTCTATAGTTGTGTTAGAATATTAAAACGTTTTAAATAATCTGAAACGTTTTAGATGTATATTTGGAGGACAGATATGAAAGTAGGTATAGACAGTTATTGTTATCATCGTCTTTTTGGTGAGGTCTATGATGACCAGAAAGCACCGTCAAAAAATATCAGTATGGAATGGTTTATTAAAAGAGCGGCGGAACTTGGTGTCGATGGGGTTTCCCTTGAATCATGTTTTTTCCCAAGCTTCACTCCAAGTTACCTTAGTGAAGTTAAGGGTCTGCTTGATGAATATAAGTTCGAACGAGTATACGCCTGGGGACATCCGGACGGACTTGAGGGCGGATTTAATGAGGCTGCATTTGACGATATGATGAAACATATGGAATATGCTGAAGCAATTGGTGCGGATGTAATGCGAGTATGCGGTGCCAGTCTGATGTTCAGATTCCGCGATCACGATCGTATGCTCGACACTCTTACCCGTATGTTCCAGAATGCAATGCCTGCAGCCGTTTCAAAGGGCATCAAAATCGCTGATGAAAATCACATAGACTTTAATGCTGAAGAGATGCTTAGACTGATCCATCAGGTTAACAGTCCCAACTTCGGAATCAACTTTGATACCGGTAATTTTATGCGTGTTCTTGATGATCCTATCGAAGGGATGAAAAAGCTTGCACCATATACATT
>DMKD01000432.1 GCA_003454605.1 Spirochaeta sp.
AACCAACCGGGTTGCGGGACAGCCACAATTAATAATTGGACCGTGTTAAGTCATCCTTCCGCTCAACTCCAGCAGACCAGAAGGGTTATCGGAATGAAAAAATATCTGCTGTTTATTTTTCTGGCTATTTTATTTCTTACAAATATAGTATGCGCTGAAAGTATTAAACCGAGAATCGGTATCCTTGATTTCAATGCAAAGAATGTCTCTCAGGTAGAAGCCGAGGCAGTCGGAGAACTTTTTACCTCAGAGATGGTAATGACAAACAGCTTTGATATAGTTGATAGGCAGAATATTGAAAGCCTGCTGACTGAAATGGATTTTCAGCTATCAGGCTGTACCGATTCATCATGTGCAGTTGAGGTCGGACAGATTTTAAGCCTTGAGTACATGCTCTACGGTTCTGTTATTAAACTCGGTAATATATTTTCAATTAATGTTCAGATGATTAATGTAGCCACCGCCCAGATTGTACATACCGGAAGCGAACGTTTCACATCAATAGAGGAAGCATACGATGTTGTTCCAAGGCTTGCTAAAGCCTTCAGTGTAGGATTTGGCTCCGGGGAAAATGTGTTAGCAGAAGGATCAGCAGAGGATAAGAATAAACTGACGAAAGAACAGAAGGTAGGAATCGCAACTTTTTTCAGCGGGGTCGCTGTTGCCGGTTTGAGTGCATGGGGCTGGGTTGTCATCGATGAATATGCATATAACTTATCGGAAGCACATGAAGATTATCTATCATCCAGTTTTGATAATATGAATGATACAAAAGAAATTTATCTCGAAGCATTAAGAACTAAAAACACGTATTTATTTCTTTCACTTGGAGGTTCAATACTTGGAGTTTCTGCTATAACTCTCGGCTCAATTCTCTGGTCTTTTGACTTAATAACCTTTGAAAATAACGATAATGAACTAAGCCTAAGTCTGTTACCGTCACATGAAGGGGTGAACTTGTCATTTAACTATCGGGGAGTAAATAAATGAAGAAGAAAATTGGTTTTATAATAATTATCATAGTTATTTTATCATCCTGCGATAGTGATCTGTGGCATATTTTCCGGCAGCTTGATAATAGATTTGATCCTGAGAATCCATATTATAAGAATCTTTCTATTCCAAGAGATGGGCTTGAGGCTGAATATTTATTTAATAACGATATTAATGATACAAGCGGTAATAATAGAAATCTAACCGGAACTGCAGGAAGTTATGGTGAAGACCGATTTGGAACATCAGCACAAGCTTTGAATTTTGATGGTAGTACAAATTATCTACTAATTCCGACTACTGATATTGCAAGGTTTTACCTTAATGAGAAAAGTACTTTATCTTTCTGGATAAAACCTGCTAATACTTCAGTTACAATTTTCTCACATTCATATGATTATGATACAGATGAAGGTTGGGAAATATCTGTTGCTAATTTTAGCTCTGGATCTTCCATTCAGCTTTTGGATAAGGGCTATTCATCGGGAACATATGAATTAGATCCGGCAGAACCATTGTCTGCTATGTTTACTTCGGGCGTTTGGAACCACATACTGATTATGAATACAGGTCTTGAAATCGAATTCTATTTTAACGGTGGCAAAAGCACCACAACCTTCAGCAGCAGTAATATAGATTATGGCACTGAAGATTATTTTTATATCGGGGCCTATGACGATGAAGGCACTCTGACACCATCTTTATCAGGTGTTATTGACGATATCAGGATCTACAACCGGAATCTGACCAAGGAGGAAATATCTGCTTTGCTTGTTTTAGAAAACTGATTTATCACCATTCTACCCCTCCTCTATCACCATCTCAATTAACTCTTGACAGCTGGAATATCCACGCTTATAGTTATTGAACTAATCACTATATTATAAGGAGCAAACATGAGTTTTCCCAGCAGTGCCATCCGAAATATTGCCGTAGCAGGGCACGGCAGCACAGGAAAGACAACCGTGGTTGAGCAAATGCTCTTTAACGGGAACGTCGTTACAAAAGCCGAAGCCGTTGACAGCGGAAAGACTGTCAGCGATTACACGGAAGAAGAAATCGCAAGAGGAATTTCAATTCATACAAGTTTTTCAAATCTAGTCTGGAACGATAAGCAGATTAACATTCTGGATACTCCGGGTGCTTCTGACTTTGTAGGAGAGGTAGTCGCAGGTTTCAGAGCAGCCGAAATGGGACTCATGCTGGTAGCAGCTGATTCCGGAGTACAGATTGAGACACTTAAATTGTGGCGAAGATTAAACATGCGTAATATGCCTAGAATTGCTTTCATCAATAAGATGGACAGAGAACGTGCGAGTTTTGATGATAGTTTTGCTGATCTTAAAGACAAATTTAAGATACCACTTGTACCGGTGACTATACCTATCGGATTGGGAGATTCATATAAAGGAATTATAAATCTAATTGAAAATAAGGCTTATATGATTCCTGAAGCAGGTGGAAAAGAAACAGCCGCGGACATTCCTGCCGATATGGCAGATATCGTTGAAGAATACAGACTCACAACTATTGAATCAGCTGCAGAAGGTGATGACGATCTTCTGGAGAAATATTTCGAAGAAGGAACTCTCAGCGAAGATGAAATCAGACATGGTCTCGAAGAAGGTCTTAAAAACAATAAGATTGTTCCGGTACTCTGTGGTGCATCTGAAATGAACAGCGGTATTACATCTATGCTGAACTTTATCGCTAACAATGCGCCTTCACCTCTAGGGTTAAAAGAGAAGGCTTTTGATGATGATGGGGAAGAGGAAATCCTTGATTTCGATTCTGAAAAGCCGACTACTGCATTTGTATTCAAAACTACTATAGATCAGTTCTCAGGACGTCTGTCATTTTTCAAGGTTGTAACTGGTGTTTTCAAGCCGGATTCTGAATATATTAATACGGTTGATAATAAAAAAGAAAGAATCGGCAAGATATATAAGGCTGTTGGAAAGAAAATCGTTGAAACAAAAGAACTTTATGCTGGTGATATGGGTATATTCTCAAAGATTGAAAGCGCTAAAACAAACGATTCGTTCTGCACGGTCAGTGAACATTCGATTCACTATGACAAACTGAAACTCCCCCAGCCTGTTCATTCTGTAGCTATTTCTGCAGAGAAAAAGAAAGAAGAAGACAAGCTTAATCAATTCCTTCACAGGGCTGCGGATCAGGATCTCACCTTCCAGGTCAGATTCGATAAGGAAACTAAGGAAACTGTAGTTTCAAGTATGGGAGAGCTTCACCTCAACATAGTTCTGGACAATATTAAGGAAAAAGCAAAAATCGGTCTTGAAACCCGGAAGCCTAGAATTGCATACCGCGAATGTATAACTAAATCTGCGAGCGCAGAGTATGCTCATAAGAAGCAGTCAGGCGGTCACGGACAGTACGGCAAGGTTGTAATGGAAGTTAAGCCCATTTCGCGTGATGAAAATATGAACTTCATAAATGCCATCAAGGGCGGTTCGATCTCCAAGGGTTATATGCCCGGTATCGAGAAAGGAATTCTTGAGGCAATGGAAGAAGGATATCTTGCAGGCTACCCTGTCGTAGGTCTTGAAGCACGTATTGTCGATGGGAAAGAACATCCGGTGGACTCCTCTGAAATGGCTTTCAAGCTTGCTGGTAAGGGAGCTGTGAAAGTTGCTTTTGAGAAAGCTGGTGTTAAACTTCTTGAACCCGTAATGAACCTTAAGGTTTTCTGTGAAGAAAAATATATGGGTGACATTCTCTCTGACCTCAGTTCAAAGCGAGGACGGGTTCAGGGTCAGGAACCGCTCGGCGGCGGAATCCTTGAGATTGACGCACAGGTACCGCAGGGAGAAATGCTCAACTATTCTGTAGACCTTCGCTCTATAACTTCCGGCACTGCATCCTTTGAAATGGAATTTGATCACTACGATTCAATCTCCGGTGCAATTTCCGACAAAATTATTAAAGAGGCTCAGGCAGCCAAAGAAGATTAAATTTAACTTTATTTATAATTTTACCCCGGTGTAAACCGGGGTTTTCTTTTGTTTTCAGAAATATCTGCTATACTTGAAACAGGAGAAACAAATGAAAAAAATTGTCTTTTTATTAATTGTAATCGCACTAATCCTACCCGCGTCAATTTTTGCTGATAATGACGTTGAATATGAAGTTCAGGCTACTCTTGCAATGACTCTAAGCACCTTCGGTGTTGTTTTTATTTCTTCCATGTTCGGAGCAGCTCCGGATGGGGTTACAGCTGTAACTGATGACGAATCCGGTAAATCCACATTGAAAATGAATGCATTTAATCCTGCAGGGTTTTTTGAACAGATGGCAGAGTCAACTGGAGCAACTGACGCCCCCGCGAAAGATGACTTCCCATTTGAAAGCATGACAGGAAGCATTTCAGCAGACAATGACGGAAATATGTTTATAGATATGACATATAAGGGCGGAAATGTCAAAACAATGAAACTTGAAACCGCAGGTGAAGATGTTATCATTTTTACGGCAAACGGAAAGGACTACAGCTATATTGATGATATCCTCAATGTGGAATAGGTTTTAACGGGGAGTATTCAACTTTCAGACAACGGATATTTTTTATATTTTATTGTTCTTGACATTATTGTTTTTGACAGTTTAACAAAGTACGTTTTATACTTAAATAATATTAAATGTAGTTTCACTACCTGTTTTACAGCAGCAGCTATCAGTTTTTCTCAAAACACACTTTTTTAAGGAAGTGAAGTATGAAAAAGAGAAAAAGAATAAATCTTTTGTTTTTATTGATTTTTATAATATTAATTCCAATTATATTTACTTGCAGCGGCAGTCTTACTCTCGGAATTGATGACAAGATGGAGAGGGATGATGACGTATTGCCCGGCTTTGCTGTTGATGGCGATAAACTAACAATATTTCCTCGTGCAACAGCAGTAACTATTACGTGGGTGAAAGCGGTAGATGATCGTGCTGAGCAGTACGAGTTGGAGTATAAGATATATTACTCTACGAGTGAAAATATTGCAGATGTCAATGCCGCAGAAAAATACGGGACAGTCGGGCTTGAATGGACGGCTGATATTGATACTGCTGATGTTACAGGGCTTACAATAACTACTGATTATTATTTTATTGTAGTGGTTAGGGATAAGGCTGGTAATGCTGCATGCTACAGCATGATAACAGAAACGACCAGTACTGATCCTGACCCTCCATATTTTCTTAATGCTGGTGATGAATTAGTAGAAATAAGCAATGTGAATACGGAAGATTTTACTGTATCATGGACTAAGGCATATGACGATATAAGCCCGGTGAATACGCTTGAGTATCTTGTATATTATAAATCAGAAAGTGCAGCTGATGCACAGGATATTATCGATAACGGCACCGTATTTGGTGACTGGACTGTCGACATAGATTCAATACAGGTGACAGGACTGCTCGATAATGTTACCTACTTTGCTGCTGTTGTCGTCAGAGATGAAGTCGGGCTTGAAACAGTATGTGAAAGTATTGATAGTGATACTACTGTGAAAAACCAGTTTTTCTACTGGTCCGAATCAGCTTCAGATATTATTCAGAGAAATGATTATTCAGGTTCAGCGATAGAAACAATATACACTTTAGGAGCAGTTAATCCTCGGGGTATCGCTATTGACCCAGATGCCCGGAAAATTTACTGGACAGAAACGGGCAGTGGTACAATAAGATCTGCGGGCCTTGATGAAGGAATGAGGACTCCTGTGGACCTGATAACAAGTAATATAGGTACAGCTGAGGCTATAGCTGTTGATTATGTAAATGAGTATCTCTTCTGGACTGATACCACGAATAACGCTATTTATATGTATGGACTGAATCAGTCAAGCCCTACAACAGATGCGGATGATTATATTTTTCTTACAAATGCCGACGATGGAATTTATAATCCGGAAGGAATCGATGTTGATATGGTTCATCAGCTGGTTTACTGGAGCGAATATGGTGTGGCTGAACCTGAACGAATCAGACAGTCCGATTACAGTAAAAATATAGTAAATATTTATAATTTCACCGAAGGAGAGCATCCTGAAGATCTCTGTGTTTTACCAGGAGCAACTGCACTCAGCAACATCATATATTTTGTAAACAACGCATCGAATACAGTTACATCATGCGATATGTCGGGAAATACAGATGATCTTATTACTGGGTGCAGCACTCCATGGTCTATTACAATCGACATTGCGAATAGAAATTTATTCTGGCTTGATCGAGGAACGGATCTTATCTATTCATATTACCTGGACCAGGCAAGCCCTACAACAGACCCGTCCGATTATGACTACACCTTTAATCCCGGATTAAGTATTCAAAAAATAGCTGTATATTGAAGAGGAGTATAAAATGTTGAAAAAGAAAAAACTATTCTTGTTGATTATAGTTATTCTAGTTCTGCCTGTACTGATTATGTACGCCGAACTGACCGATATCTCTGTTTCCGAAGTGATAATCACCATTGATATACCTCATAATGAAAATATTAATATGATCAATTTCTCTTTTGATATAACCAGTCCGACATCTGCATTCATTGTAAAGACTATTGATGATGATCCGTCTGCCGGAGTTTTAACCTTATCCAGCGGCTCAGTAGATACCTGGGAGTCGGAAGATGAAAAGGGTTTTTTAATTTCATATGCGAAATCATCAAATACATATACCTTTACTGTTCAGAAAAAACCGAATTATACTCCCAGAGGCAACATAAACACTGAAGGACCTCAGCTGAGCCTTTATATCAGTAATTTGTCAGGTACCTATTCAATCACCTCACCTGCAACCGGGACCTGCTATGATATTGATAATGACTTTATCCCTACTACACCGGAAGTTGTATACTCTTTCTGCGTCCCTGTTGCGAATATCGAGTATATACAACTTGAAAACGGGAATACTGTCACAGCAGCAGAATTAACGAGCATACATACGACAACTGATGATTCAGTGAATATCTATGCAAACGCATATGACAGCTCGAATGCATTTTTAGGGCCTGTTTATGTAGACTGGAAGTTTTCAAACTTAACATTTGATGATGATGATATCGATCCTGATTTCGGAGAAGCAACTGAATTCTCTCCTGACAACACCGGGGCCAGCAATATTTCAATAGAATATAAATATGATTTTGAAACTGATAAAGTATTGTCGAATTCGTATTCAGTTACAGCCGCCGGAGAGTTTTCCTCTTTGAAAATTGTTGATTCTAACAAGGATGAGATAACAACCGAGACTTATGCTCTGTCGAGTCCTCCAACGGATGATATTGTATTGTATGCTGCCGAATTCGATTCAAGCAATGTTTTTAGAAAATATGTATCGGCCTTCTGGACTGTAAAAGACCTGGATAATAATTCAGTTATCGCAACTGATATTATTGACTCCGCAATCGGTGAAAATGTGACTTTAAGTCCAGTTTGTGAACAAGCTAATCCGGCAGCCGGAGACTATATTATAACTGCAAGGCATAATACAGTAGATAATTGCACTGATACTGATTACTGTGATAGTACCAGCACAATAACGATCTCACCAAAAGCTACAGTTGATACCTATATTATCAAAATGCATGATATTGACAATGATGAATATATCGATGTACCAGCATCTTTTGAACCCGGAACTTCTGCCATCGAACTATCTGTCTTCGGTTACGATGACTGTGGAAATCCAAAAGGTCTGCAGAATATTAACTGGTGCATTAAAACACAGAATTTTAGTGATGGAGCATTGGGCTCCTTCACGGGTAACGTTCTAACTGCCGCCGGGAACTCAGTCATTTACCTACCACCTGTAAATGAATCAGGTACTGCTGTAATTGAAGTACGAACAGATTCCTGCGGGGCCATAACAGCGCGTGCTGATTCTGTTGAAATCACAACAAGCTCTCCGCCTCCCGTACCCTCCGGAATAAGGATTTTTACTTCTTTAGGAAGCAATGACTTTATTATTGATGAATTTTTCACGGCGGCAACCGGGAGCGCTATTGGACTTTGGGCAGGTACTGTGGATGCAGACGGAGAATATATTCAAGATATTGTAGTTACCTGGTCAACTCCGTCTCTCTGGACTCAACATAACCCGCTCTCCCCTGTGCCCAGCGAAACAGCAGATTTCATCCACAACAATGCACCGGGTTATTCAGAAATATTGATAACTCATTCTGATTTCAGCAGCTATACCGGTAAAATTACGGTACTTCCTGACCAGCCCGCTTCACCATATAACGTTGTGCACGTCCTGGATCGCTCAGGAAGTATGCGGCAGAAGGCTTATGCCGAAACAGGCTCTCCCTCTAAGATGGATACTGTGAAGGACGCTGCCGATTATTTTGTAAATCTTATGCAGGCTGACAGCTCCAACGGCTACGGTTTAGTTGTGTTTGACGATCAGAGCGACACGCTTGTACCTTCTGCCGGAATACAAATACAGGATTTAACACTCGGTATTAAGGATTACACAATTCAGAATACAATTCCAGGCATCAGTCCCGGCGGCAGTACAACAATTGGCGGAGGTTTGATTGACGGGCTTTCTCTGCTGCCTGATACTAGTTCAAATCAGTCTATACTTCTTTTAAGCGATGGCAGACATAACTCTGCCCCGCCCATAAGCGATTTTGTAAATGCTTACAACAGCCGTACAAACAAAATGCCGGTACATATGATAGGACTAGGATATGATATTGGATACCAGAGCAGTCAATTAGCTGCATGTTTAGCAGATATAGGGAATAATGGCACCCTGACTCATATAGCCTCTCAGGCAGATCTCCCAATTAAATTATTCAAGGTATTCAATCAGATTCTGACTGAGACTGCAGACCAGGACCTCTTAAATGATCCGGTTTATGAACTTCATTCAGATTCGGAACCGATAAAAATCCCGATAGAAATTACCGCTGATATAAGCCAGGTGGCTTTTTCAGCTTTCTGGAGCGGGGCGGAAAAAGCTGTTAATATTGAGATAACCTCCCCGTCTGGAACAGTTTTTAACCATAAAACCTCAAATAATAGAATTAAAATTGGATTACATGAAAATTATAAATTTATTGACCTGCATTTTCCACTAAGTAATTATCCAGATGAGAAAATCGGTACATGGATATTTGTAATTTCACCTTCTGATAACTTTCCTGAAAACGACACTGTCATACTTACATCTGCCGTTTCTGCTACAGGAGGACTCAAGATTGATACTGATTTAGATACTCCGGTTGCATATGCAGGCAATTCCATTGTGCTTACAGCCAAACTATTTGATAAGGGCAAACCTCTTAGAGGACTTGATGTTAGAGCTGAAATTGTCCAACCTCTGAACAGTTATGCGAACATAATTTCAAAATCAAGAATCTTTAGTCCAAAGCCCTTCGATAAAGCTTTCAAGGATCCTTCGTCCTTGCTGCCTCCATGGATTTTACATACAGGTCTTGAAAACTCAATTATAGATAGACAAATTCAAATGATTGAACGTTTGATTGATGGAGATCTTATAAAATACAGCACCTCATCAACTAAACTATATGATGACGGTAAACATAAAGACGTAGGGGCTAATGATGGTATTTATGCTAATATTTATGATGATTTAACTGTTCCGGGTTCATATAATTTCAGGATTGTTGCGAATAATATCCCTGTTGGTAATGGCCGGACAAGCAGTATTGAATCCGCAGAAAGTTTGTACAGTATGGTCAAAATCAGTCCACTGCACAGTGAAATAACAAAAGAATTGATTAAAGAGGATCTAATCTCTAAAACCTATCATGTAACCTTTACACCTAGAGACAATTTCGGAAATTATCTTGGACCGGGTTATCCACTGGCCGTGTTATTACCGGATTCAATAAAGATGGACGGAATGAAAAATATCAGTAATTTTGTTGACCATCTTAACGGGACTTATTCTCTGAATCTTGTTATAAAGAACAGGATCCCCATTGATCCTCAATGGATAAAACTACTAGTCACACCGCCTGAAAGTGATGTAAGAGTAATAAGAAGTTTTGAACTTTCTGATATTTTCAGAAAGGGCTCAGGAGAGTGACCTCTCTTACTCCTCCTCATCCAGCCATATCATCCCGTCGGTCAGACTGTAGCCTGAAGCACGGGAGGCTGAAGAGGACATATCTATAAATGCGTATCTCTCGGCGAGTTCAGGGTCTTTTTGCTTAACCTTATCGAAACTCTCATCCGCTTCGCTGAACATACCAAGAGCGCTATATGCGCGTGACATCTGCAGGTAGAGGGCGGCGCTGCGGGGATTAATATTTTCAGCTTCCTTGTATAACGAAATAGCACCCTGCAGATCATTGTTTACGAGCAGAAGATTTCCGGAGTTTACAAGGGCAGGATAATAATTTTCCAGTTCCAATGCCTTATCAAAATATTCTGCAGCCTCCTCATTTTTTCCGTAGCGGGCATAAACCGATCCTATCCTGTTCAAAGCTCTTGCTGACTCGCCTCTCTTATTCATTACTTGTTTTATTGAATCGGTTTGTGAATAAATTTCTCTGTTTATAAACCGTTCAACCTCCCGAAGGTAAACTGAAGATGCTTCGTCCTCATCAATAAACGCTACTCTGTCTTTCAATCCCCAGCCTACGGGTTCATATATCTGCCAGGACTCATTCATCGGATAGATCTCAGCCTCCCCCTTCTGATCATATTCGTTCCATTGGTTTGCCCCGGCCTTCCATGCCTGCATAAAAGGATTGGCTACCATCGTTATCTCAACCGGAACCCAGGCACGTCCGTCATACTCAATGATGTCCTCAGGTTCTGATATAGTCTTTCGAATCTGCCGCGGATCAGAGTTCAATGCAAAGGCGATAAAAATGTGTCCCGGCACTGTAATAAATGCTGTGTCTATTCCGACCGACTGTAGAATTGATGTGTATAGTATAGACAGATCATCACAGTCGCCTGATTTAAAATCTAGTGAGTTTGCGGGAAACTGAATGAAATCTATTGCCATCGCGTCCTCCGACAGCTCGGTAAACGGCGATGTCGGATCAATTACATACTCCATACCGAAGGCGTTTAAGGCTTCATGTACCGCCATCGCTGTGCAGAGATTTACATCTACGACATTTACCGTTGATTTTACCAGATGGCTCAGCAACTTTCCTACAGCAATAACAGAAGGGTCTTTATAATTTACAAAAGCAGCTGCTTTCTTTGTATCATCCCAGGTCATAGCATGCCTGTCATAAATTCGCACTGAATCGGAAAAGGTGTTTTGTTTTTCCTTCCCGTTTTCCAGATAGTCTATCGTAATTTCCGCTGAAACAATGGTAGCCTCTGTAATCTCCAGAACATTCTCTGAGAACAGAGCATATAGATCTATCTTTGCGTTTTCGCCGGGGTTGAGAACATCCGGGCCTTCGCTTTCAGTTGGATTATCCATGTAGTTCTGAATAAAAACAGAAACCCTTATATTTTCAAAGGGAACGGAGCCGGAATTAACCAGCTCAATACTGCCTATATTGTTATCT
>DMKD01000260.1 GCA_003454605.1 Spirochaeta sp.
CATATGATCAGTTCGGTTTTGCCGGTGTAGACGGCGTTAACAGCCCCGGCGGCGGCCATGACTATTCGTCGGTTTTTCGGGACTTTGAAGATATTTTCGGTGATATGGGCGGAATATTTGATTCCTTCTTTGGTGGAGGAGGCGGCGGCGGACGCAGACGCGGCGCCGGTGGCGGCGGCGGTGTTTCACGCGGTTCGGACCTGCGCTATAATCTTGAAATATCATTCAAGGATGCCGTATTCGGAACCTCGGCCGAAATAAGCTATACCCATGATATTGCCTGTAAAACCTGCGGAGGCAACGGAGCCGCATCCGGTACCGGCCGAAAGGTCTGTCCCACATGTCAGGGCACCGGCCAGGTTCGCCGAAACTCGGGATTCTTCTCTATTGCGTCGCCCTGTCATACCTGCAGCGGTGAGGGGCACATTATTGAAGATCCCTGCAAAGCCTGTCATGGAAGCGGTCTCAGCCGCAAGCAGCAGAAGATAAAAGTAACAATCCCGGCGGGTATAGAGAACGGTAAGCGGATAGCAATTCCCGGTCAGGGCGACGCCGGAGCAAACGGCGGCCGCAACGGTGACCTCTATGTATACATAAAGATTAAAGCACATAATTATTTTGAGCGGGACGGTAATAATGTCTACTGTGCTCTGCCAATATCATTTACTCAGGCGGCCTTAGGTGCTGACGTCTTTGTACAGAGTCTCGAGGAAAAGAAGATAAAGCTGAAAATACCGGCAGGTACCCAGACAGGAAAGATGCTGCGGCTCAAAAATGAAGGTATTCCCTATCTGCAGTCAAAGGGCAGGAAGGGTGATATGTATATAAAGATCATTGTCGAGACGCCTCAGAAGATAAACAGCAAGGCAAAGGAACTGCTGAAGCAGTTCGCTGTTCTGCAGGGGGAAGAGGAAACTCCGGACCCGATAGCCTTGTCTGACTTATAAAACTAAAAGCCCCTGATTCCAGGGGCTTTGTTTTGCAGTTGAGACTGTTTTTTTCCGATAATAAAAAAAACTACTTTCATTGAGGATATAATGCGCGTATTGATTTTTGTTTTATTATTATTTTTTACCGTATCATTATGTATCTTTGCTCAGGAGATGGCTGAAGACACCAATTCAGATGGAAACTCCGATCGATGGATTACCATCAATGCGGGAAAGGTAAGTGAAATTGCTCTGGACCGGGATTATAACGGAGATATTGATTATATAGTGAAATATAACGATATCTCGGAAAAAATTGAAGAACAGCTTGATTTCAATTATGACGGGGAAATGGATGACTACTACTACTATGCCCGCGATAAAATGAAGCGGCGTGAGATAGATACGAATTATGATGGAAAAATTGATGTCTGGGTTTACCTCGACGGTATTTATATTGAAAAATATGAAAAGGATACCGATTTTGACGGTAGAGTTGATATTGTAAAGGATTATTCCAAGGAGTAGAGGTGGAAAGAACGATAACAGGGCTTCACGGTATTGAGGAGGCTCTTCGCGCAGGAAAACAGAGCGGCAGACTTTTTCTTGCCCGGAAAAGTGCGCGTATTAACAACATCCGCGATGCGGCTGAACACGCCGGCGTAGAGGTGGTGAATATACCACCGGCTGAAATGAATAAGCGTTTCGGCGGTGACAACCGGGGTGTTGTACTGCAGTCATACGATGTGCAGACTTCTAAGCAGCAGCCGTCCTCCAAAAAGGAAGGTGAAGGCGCTCAGCATGCCGCCTCCGGAACCTTCGAGGAGATGATCGATTCTTTTACAGATGAGAACCCGCTGGTCATTATTCTGGACGGGGTGACTGATCCGCACAACTATGGTGCCATTCTCAGATCAGCCGATCAGTTCGGGGTTGATCTGGTAGTGAGCCGCAGCAGACGATCGGTATCAGAGAATGATACCGTCGCACGAACCTCATCAGGCGCCGTGAATTTTGTGCAGACTTCGGTCGTGAATAATCTTAACAGGGCTGTCGATTATCTGAAGAAAAACGGTTATTGGGTTTATGCTGCCGATATGGGAGATGAACCTATATACAGAATGAATCTGACTGGAAAAACTGCTGTTGTGATGGGAAGTGAAGGCAAGGGCGTTTCAAGATTATTGGCTGAAAAATGTGACGGTGTGGTAAGCATTCCCTCAGGCGGTCAAATTGACTCGCTCAACGTCTCTGTTGCCGCCGGAATCATTTTGTATGAGATTCGCCGTCAGCAGGCGTAGAGGCAGCCTGACGGCTGCCTCTAATTATTTCTGACAGTTAATAATACGTTCGGCAAGATGAATTGAGTTCAGAACTCCCTGTTTGCCGATTCCCATAGTTCCGCAGGGGATGCCCTTCGGAAGCTGCAGTATTGAAAGCAGCGCATCCATTCCGGCAAGATGTCCGGAGACCAGGGGGATGCCGAGTACAGGTTTTTTTACCATTGCGGCGACAACTCCCGGTAGTGCCGCTGATAATCCGGCTGCAGTTATGATAACCTTATAGTTTTTTTCCTCTTTGCCGAGGAATTCGGTCAGTTCGGTCAGATTGCGGTGAGCGGAATAAACTACGAGATCGCAGCTCAATCCTTTTTCGGCAGCTAATGCTGTGCCCGGCTCAACCTGAGCTTTGTCTGATTCTGAACCGATAATAAATAAAATATCCTTCATGATTTTCCTCTACTGATCGGTGGTAAAAAATTTCTTTCCTATATCACGTCTATACCATGAACCGGTGAAATTTACGCCTTTCACAGCCTCATAAGCCCTGGCGTTGGCTTTAAGGCTGTTTGAGCCGATGCCTACGCAGGTGAAACATCTTCCTCCGCCGGTATGCAGTTTCCCGTTCTCATCTTCCGTGGTTGATGAATGGAAGATTAACGCATCCTTCTCAGGGTATGACGGAATCGGAGAAACCTGAATGTTCCTGTCATAACTGCCCGGATATCCTTCGGCAGCAACAACAACGCCAAGTGCTGAACTATTTGAAACCCTTGGATTGTACTCGTCGAGGTTTTTATTCAGCATTGCGTCAGCAATGTTGCCGAAATCAGAATCAATAAGCGGAATAAGAACCTGTGCCTCCGGATCTCCGAATCGAACATTGTACTCAAGCAGCATCGGACCGTCTTCGGTCATCATGAAGCCGAAATAAAGAACTCCGGAATAACTGAGCTTATCTTTTTCCATTCCCTTAAAGGTAGGGATTATTGCTTTTTCTTCTATTTCTTTGAGAATTGATGAGTTTACGAAAGGAACTGGGCATATTGCACCCATTCCGCCAGTATTCAGACCTGTATCGCCTTCGCCAGCGCGTTTGAAATCGGCGCAGACAGGCAGAAGTTTGTAATTCTTACCGTCGGTTAGTGCGAAAATTGAGATTTCGTAGCCCTCGAGGCAGTCTTCAACCAGGAGTTTGTCATCCTTCAGGATGTTTTTACCGAATGCAACGAGTTCTTCGGTATCACTGGAGACAAAAACTCCCTTGCCTGCAGCAAGTCCGTCTTTTTTGATAACTACCGGCCCGCTGATTTCCCTGATGTGTTTTTCGAATTTTGCAGGATCGCTGAATTCAACGGCTTTGGCAGTCGGAATATTATGGCTTTTCATAAAATTCTTGGAAAAGACCTTGGACCCTTCAAGCCTTGCCGCTGATTTATGAGGTCCAATTCCAGGAATCCCGGCTTTTTTCAAGTCGTCAACAATACCTGCAGCGAGCGGAGCTTCCGGTCCCACAAAAACGTGTGATATATCGAATTTCCTGCATGCTTCAATGACTTGCTTGGAATTCTCCGGATCAACATCGGGCAGATTGACGCCTAGTTCACCCGTTCCGGAATTACCAGGGGCTATATACAGACCTGTAATACGTTTACTCTTAGAATATTTCCATGTAACAGCATGTTCTCTTGCACCTGAACCAAGAATAAGAACTTTCAAAAAGATCCTCCAGTGATGAATGTCAAGTAATATTTATAATATGTTAAATTGAGTCAAGAATCTCCAGCAGTACCGCCGGATAGCTTTGATGTTCAAGTTCATGAATTTGCGACTCAATCTCGTCGAGAGTCTCATCTCCGCTTCTTAAGAATGACTTTTGCATGATTACAGGTCCAGTGTCAAGACCGTAATCAATCCGGTGAATAGTTATACCCAGCTCAGTATCTCCCGATTCAAAACTTTCCTGAATGCCGTGCGTACCTGGATATTCAGGTAAAAGAGAAGGGTGGATGTTGATAATCCGCCCCGGAAAACGGTCTATCAGCTCGTGAGTAAGCAGGTGCATGAAGCCCGCAAGGGCAATAAGATCACTGCGGTTCTCTTCGAGGATGGACGCAATTTCCTTCTCTGCTTCGACCCTTTCCCTTTTATAATACGACACATAATGTGCGGTAATTCCATACTTTTCCGCTCTTTTGAAAGCAAAGGCATCCTTGCGGTCGCATATCAGGCAGCTTATTTCGTGGGTACTACGGGTAAAAGATTCAGCTATTGCCTCGAAGTTGGAACCGCTGCCGGATGCAAGAACCGCAAGTCTTGCCATTATACAAGCCTTCCAGCTTCGAATATATCAATATTGGATTCTGAAGCCTGGTTCAGCACGGTCTGGGCGTCTTCGGGATGTACAATCATCGCGATGCCTACCCCCATGTTGAATACCTTTCTCATTTCGGCTTCTTCAATATTTCCCTTCTTCTGAATCGCAGCAAAGATTTCAGGCACGCTCCAGTTGTAGTTGAATTCGGATTTCACCGATTCGGGAATTACTCTGCTGAGGTTGCCTTCTAGGCCTCCGCCGGTTATATGTGCTACCGACAGAATTTTTCCGGTAGAGATCAGGCTCTTTAGCGCTTTTACATAGATTACCGTAGGTTCAAGCAGTATGCTCATCAGGGTTTTATCGGTGTCGGATATAACCTTGCGGGCAAGGGAGAGGCCGTTTGAGTGAATGCCCGAAGAGGGGAGCCCAAGAATTACATCACCCGGGCGTATCTCACCGGTGAAAGGGAGCATCTTTGATTTTTCGNNGACAATTCCCACACAGAATCCGGCAAGGTCAAAATCGTCGCCGGGATACAAATCAGGCATTTCCGCAGTCTCACCCCCGGCAAGAATACATTCGGCCTGTTCGCAGCCGTTTACAATCCCCTTGATCACTTCTTTCATGATTTCTTCGTTAAGGCTTCCGCAGCCGATGTAGTCAAGAAAACTCAGAGGCCATGCACCGCATACGGCAAGGTCGTTCACGCACATTGCTGTGAGGTCGATGCCGAGGGTATCATATTTTTTTAGTTTCCGGGCTACTATCAGCTTGGTTCCGACTCCGTCGGTGGCCGAAAGCATAATCGGATGCTTGAACCCGGTCATATCCAGCGCAACGCCGCCGGCGAATCCGCCTATAGCGTTTGAAACAGCTGACGATTTGATGGATGAGATGTATGATGCAAAACGATCGCCTTTTTCAATATCAACACCGGCTTCTGAGTATGATTTAATATCCAAACTTTTATCTCCTTGGTTTAAGGGGATCTCTAAAAACTGCAGCTTTTAGAGGTTTCCTTTAGCTATTCGACTTTTACAGGATATTCCCCGCAGAAACAGGCATAACAGTAATTATCGCTTTCATTTACACATTCTTTCAGCTTTTCTACAGGAAGAAACATTACCGAATCGGCGCCGATATATTCAGCGATCTCATTGGAACTTTTGCTGTTGGAAATCAGCTCTTCTCTCGTTGGAATATCGATTCCGAAAAAGCACGGCCATTTCAGTTCCGGCGATGACAGCCGCAAGTGTACTTCGGCTGCACCGGCATCCTTCAGCATTTTTACCAGAATCTTACTGGTTGTGCCGCGTACCAGGGAATCGTCCACAAGGATGATCTTCTTCCCTGCAATAGTCTCTCTGATTGGGTGAAGCTTCATTCTGACTGCGAGTTCGCGCTGAGCAGTAGTCGGCATAATAAATGATCGACCTGCATAGTGGTTTCTTGTCAGACCGTGGTCGAAGGGGATTCCTGAAGCTTCGGCGTAGCCTATTGCCGCATTATTTCCCGAATCGGGCACCGGTACTACTACATCGCCCTTGACCGGATCGCATTTCCAGAGGGCCGCTCCCATTCTTTTTCGGGTTCCATGAACTGATTCGTCGAACACCCTTGAGTCGGGGCGTGCAAAGTAAATAAGTTCAAAGATACACTGACTTACCTTACCGGCAGGATTCAGAAAGCTGCTTCGCTGTCCTTCGGCATCTATAATAATTATCTCACCGGGTTCAACCTGGCGATATTCCGTCATATTAAGGGTTTCAAGCGCGCAAGTTTCCGAGGCTGCAGCAGTAACACCGTTCTTCATGCCGATATAAAGCGGTCTAAAGCCGTGCGGGTCACGGATTACTATCATGCTGTCGTCATGAATCAGCACCATGCTGAATGCCCCTTCAAGCCTGTTCAGGGTTTCCATTAAAGCTTCATAGAAATCTTTCTTACGGCTTAGAGCTATCATGTGAAGAATGAGCTCAGTGTCTGATGTTGTCTGGAATATCGAGCCTGAGTCTGTCAATTCATCATGAAGTTTTGCGGCATTCGATATATTCCCGTTATGAGCAAGCGCAATGTCGCCCTTATTGCATGTAACTGCAATAGGCTGCGCGTTTTCGAGGCGGTTGCCGCCGCGGGTAGAGTATCGAACATGCCCAATTCCGGCGGTTGCATGCCGATCCAGCGTAAGGTATCTGGACAGAACTGTAGATACCATGCCGAGATCCTTGTAGGTTATAGTCTTTCCGTTTTTACGGTAAGAGATTCCAGCACTTTCCTGACCGCGGTGTTGAAGCGAAAAAAGGCTGTAAAACAGCTTTTCAGGAAGATTAGCGGGTTCAGCCGAGAAAAAACCGGCTACACCGCAGTGATGTTTAAGATTGTCGTTTGATTCGTCCACAAGCAAAATTATCAAAACACGGCACAATTGTAAAGTAAGGTTAAGATGAAATTGGTTATTTCATCTTAACCTTTTTAAGTATTTACCTGTGTAAATACTTAAGACGGATATTCTCGTTAGGGAGAGTAGAAAATTGAAATTTTCT
>DMKD01000086.1 GCA_003454605.1 Spirochaeta sp.
CCTTAAAAAGACAGCCCCGGTTGGAGCTGCCTACAGAAGTAGATTCAATGTCTGACGATTCTACACAACTTCTTTAAGAGTGTCTTCGAGACGGTTAAGAACCTCGTCGATCTCTGCCTTGGTAATAATCAGTGCAGGTTCAAATCTTATTGTGTGTGCACTGATTAGTGTTCCGGCAACAAGCACCTTTCGTTTGAACAGGCCGGATGCTACCTTGTAACCGATCTCTGCATCATTGAAATGCTGTCCGATTAAGAGACCCTTTCCGGTAATACGGTTGTAAATTCCAGGATACTTCTTAGCAAGCTCTTCAATTTTGCCGGCCATGTAAGCGCCGTTCTCAGCTGCTTTCTGTGGGAGGTTGTCACGCAGGGTTACATTGATTGCGGCAATTGCTGCGGCACAGGCCATCGGGTTTCCGCCTGTGGTTGATGTATGGATAAACGGATTCGGCTCTTCAAAAGCCTTCCATACCTTTGCGCTGCCCATGAAGGCACCAATCGGCATTACACCGCCGCCGAGCGACTTAGCGGTACACATAATGTCCGGGGTAACACCCCAGTGATCGACTCCCCACATAGTCCCCGTTCGGCCCATGCCTGTTTGTACTTCATCAGCGATAAGAAGTATCCCGTAATCATCACAAATCTGTCGCGCACGCGGCCAGAAGTTGTCCGGCGGCACGATGGCGCCTGCTTCACCCTGGATGGGCTCGGCAATGAAGGCTGCAATGTCTATACCTACAGTTTTACAAATATCGAGCTGTTTTTCGAGTGCATCAGCATCGCCGAAAGGCACAAAGAAATTCTGACTGCCGTAGGGCTGAAGACCCTTACGGTAGTCTTTTTTCCCCATAACTGAGAGCGAACCTTGAGTTTTACCATGAAATGCTTTTACTGTTGATATAAAGCCAGTTTTACCAGTATAAAGCTTTGCAATCTTAAGAGCGCCTTCTATAGTTTCGGTTCCACTATTAACGAAAAATGAGTGATCGATGTTACCGGGAGTAATCTTCGCCATGAGGGCGGCAAGTGCACCTCTTAGAGGATCCATCAGCTCCTGGGTAGGTATACCCGATCGGCCTACCTGAGATTTAACTGCATCTACAACTTCGGGGTGCGACCATCCAAGGTCAAGGGCACCGT
Organism: Spirochaeta sp.; assembly: GCA_003454605.1. Lineage (GTDB taxonomy): Bacteria > Spirochaetota > Spirochaetia > UBA9216 > UBA9216 > Thalassospirochaeta. The sequence continues at coordinate 1,146 of DMKD01000086.1, forward strand.
AACCGCCGAGGCAGTCAATATATTCATTATCGAATACATCATAGAATTTTGATCCAACCCCGCGCCATTCGGTTCCAGCGTAATCACCAGCTTCAGTGACAGATTTACGGTATTCAACCCATCCCCTGTTGAAGTGATCTACAAAGTTTGTAACTGTTTCTGTTGAGATCATTTTTGCAGTATCTTCGGTAATCGTATCGCTCATGACGATGTCATACCATTTCTGTGCGAACTGCTGCGCATTCTGTGAACTCATTTTTCTCTCCTTGTTCATTGCCGCCATGGAAGGCGGTTTGTTGGGTGAAGTTTGCATCGAACACGGATGTTCGATGCAATCACTCTCTTCTGAGTATGTAAAACCGGTGACTGATTGATATTTTCAGTCACCATATAAAAGACTGTTAAACGGCTACGAATCCGGTGATTAAGAAAGCAATTGATGCGATCATTGCCCCAAGGATTCCGTAAGGAGCCTGGGTAAATGCATGCCTGAGGTTGTCGCAGCCTGTGGCTGCAGATGTAAGTATTGTTGCATCAGAGTAGAAACAGATGTGTGATCCCCATCCGCCTGCTGCTGCAACTGCACCTATTACGATCGCAGGATTAACGCCAAGGTTTAGTGCAACAGGGATTACCATAGGAATTGCAATAACATACATTCCCCATGAAAGACCCATGATGAACTCAGTTATTCCTAGAACAATGAATACTACCAGCGGCAGCATCTGAGGTGTAACATTTGCAGTCGCTGTAGTAATTACATAATCAAGAAAACCTATTGCTTCATTTCCAGCTGCAAACATGTATGCAAGAACTACCATAATCAGCGGAAGAAGCATATTCTTAACACCTTCTATTACAAGGTCGAAGAATTCCATTTCATCCATAATCCCCTGGAAAATGTAGAAGAAGAAAGTGAAGGCGAGGGTAATAAGAATACCGGCCTGCATGTCTACATCTGTAAGAATTGTTGCTGCAACAAGAACAATGATAGGAACGAAGAAGTTCATCAGTTTCGGATTCTCAGGAATCTTTACTTCTTTATCACCGCGAATATCGATTTTTTCTGATCCCTCCGGTGCCAACTGCCCGGTTTCCTTAGCTCTCTTGTAAGCGCCTTTCATAGGACCGAAGATTGGAATTATACCGATGATTACGAGCGGGACAATCAGCGCTGCTGCCCATGCATAGAAGTTATACGGAATAGAACCGATAAAGTATTTCAGACCGTCGCCGTCGGCTGCGAGTCCCTGCTGTTCGATGAGGCTTCCGATAAAAATAGCCCAGGTGGAAATTGGTACAAGTAAACAAACAGGAGCTGCGGTTGAGTCTACAACGTATGCAAGCATTTCCCGGGGGACTTTGTGCTTATCGGTACAGGGCGCCATACTGGAACCTACTGTAAGTGAATTAAGATAATCGTCGATGAAGATAACTACACCAAGCAGCCAGCTCCAGAGCAGGGTGCCTTTTTCAGTCTTTGCCCTTTTTGCAACAAAGTTGCCGAAGGCATAGGCGCCGCCTGCTCTTTCGATAAGAGCAATGAGGCTTCCCATGAGTCCGCAGACAATGAAGAGCCATCCAATATCTTCATTGATCATTGTTTCTAGAAGTGCATCACTCCAGGGCCAGAAAAAGCCTCCCTTGTATGCAAGAATAAAACCGAAAATTGAACCAAGAACAAGTGATTCAAGTATTCGCTTTGTCCAGAAGATGTAAAATAGCAGGAAAGCCGACGGTAGAATTGTCAGTACTCCCATATTCTCAACATCAGGTATTAAAAAACCGATTATAAAAAAGGCGGCTATGAGAACAGCCCATATCACTACCTTCTTTTTTATATCCGGTTTGTTTCCGCCGCCGTTTATAAGCCCTTTCCCACGGGCCGAATCGGCCTTAATAATAGTATTATCCATCCTAAAAACCTCCTAATAAGACATATAAGTAGCATAAAGTACAAAATAGAATGTTGTCAAGGAAAAATATAAGAAAAAAAGGAACTTATTGTTGTAAAAAAGTTGTCCTTAGCTGCATTTTAATGTTATATTAATACATAGCGGAACAAGTTGACAAAGAGGAGTTATTAAATAAAATAGAAGTATGTTCAGCCCCTATGATGAGCTTGATTACAGAATATTATTAAAACTTCGCGAAAACTGTCGAAAGTCAGCTTCAGACATTGCTAGAGAACTGGACGAGAACGAGCGGAAGGTTCGTAAACGTATTGATCGAATGGTTGAGCTTGGTATAGGAAAGTTTACTGTGATAATTGATCCTAAAACCTTCGGCTATGGAATAACTGTAGATGTTTTTCTTGAAATAGATCCCCAGAAAGAAAAAAGCATAATGGAAACTCTAGCTTCCATCCCTGAACTTACCTACATTGCCAATGCTCAGGAATCCAACCTGATTTCGATCGAGGGCTGGTTCAGAACCAATGAAGAAATGTATGTCTTCCTGCGAGAGCGGCTCCCGTCTGTGGATGGTGTAAGTGTGAAGAGCTATGCTTTAGTGCCAAGAATACTGCGTGACCTTGACAGCTGGCTGCCTGATCTCGAGTCTTTTGGGATCAAAAAATAAATGCAGATTACGCCTGAGGACATTCCTCAGTTTTACTAGCCTTCTTTCTTAATATAAATCCCTCTTCAACAGCTGCGAGAGTATTGATGGTGTAAACTTTTCCGTGATCAGCCTGATCTACTGCATTTCCGTCTTCATCAAAAATGATGTACTCGCTGTCTTCGATGTATAGAATATCGGGACCAATAAACTCAAGGGTTTCACCGGGGCGTATCTGGTTTTTAACTAGGAGCTCCCAGGTATTTTCTCCAACCTTTTTTCCTATCATTCCCATGAAGATGAATTGTCTGAGATATGATTTTTCAGTTGGTTTTTCTATATCTTCTTTCCCGAAGTAGAAACCGGTGGAAAACTCACGATGGCTGACTTTCTGGAGTTCTTCTTTGTATCCGGTTATATCTTCATTACTGGCTAAGGCATCAACAGCTTTTTTGTATGCACGGGTCACAATAGCTGTGTAATAGATAGATTTCATGCGCCCTTCAATCTTCAATGAATCGACTCCGGCATCACGCAGTTCTTTCAGATGATCAATCATACAGATGTCTTTTGATGAGAGGATACTCGTGAAACCGTCCCCTTCGTAAATTGGATAGTATTCACCCGGACGCTTGGCTTCTTCAAGCACCATTTCGCCCTTCAGGCTGTAATCCCATCGGCATGAGTGGGAACACTGCCCCTGGTTGCCGCTTCGGCCGGCCATCCATGAACTCAGGAAACAGCGTCCGGAGTAGGCCAGACACATTGCGCCGTGAATAAAACACTCAAGTTCAACATCGGGCACGGTTGTTTTTATTCGTTCAATCTCTTTAAGTGAGGTTTCTCGGGCCAGAACTACGCGTGTGAATCCCATGTCGCGGTACATTTTCACGGCTTCAGAGTTTGTACAGTTCGCTTGGGTACTGAGGTGGAGTTCAGTATTTGGAAATTTCTGCTGAAGCTTACGGACAATACCTATATCACTGATTATAAAGGCATCGAAGGGATAATTCCCAATATAGTCAAGATTGGCATCGAGGGCATCAAGATCTCCCTCGTGAAAATAGATGTTCAGTGCTCCGTAGAGTTTTTTGTCACCCTTTATTGCGCGAATGATTTTATATTCCTCGTCGCTAAAGTTATCCGCCTTCTGACGCAGTGAGAAATTCCTTATTCCAATATATGCCGCATCGGCGCCGTAGATATATGCATATTTCAGCTTTTCGACATTGCCTGCCGGTGAGAGTATTTCCATGGAGGGAGGATAACAGGAAAAATATGAAAAATCAATCATGCCTCCATCTACACACCGTAGCCCGCACAAATTGCTAGCTCGCTGCGCTCGCGTCGAAAATTTGCACGTTCACGGTGTGCGCACGGCAGCATGGCTGCATGATGTTGCAGTCGAATTGCATATCAATTTATGCAAGGGGGTATTCCTGTCATCCAGTGTTAGTGGTGTGGGGGTAATACACATACCGCAGCACGCATAAATTGTCCTGTACAAAATGTAGGGCATAATTTAAAATACAGGCAGGATTATACTCAACGTGAAAAAGCAGCTTGCAATAGTAATAGTGTTAAATTTACTCATTATTTCCACAATTAGCGCAGAATCTACTGGAACGGAACCGAACTATCAATGGCCGGCTTCAATTTTTCCCACCGACCAGCCGTTGGGCAGCGTTAAATCTATAACAGAAACAGCCTATACGATGGCCGATGACAATGGCCATCGGGAGTTTAAATATAAGCTTATACTGCGGTATTCGGAAGAGCAGCAGCTGCTCTCTGAAGAATATTATGGTCATGACAACAGCCCGGGAAACCGCATCGACTACAGCTATGAGAACGGGTGGCTCGTTTTGAAAACCCAGAGTCATCCTGAAATACTTAATCCCGACAGAGAGATTTTCACCCTCTCGGACGACGGCAGAATTCTCGAAACGGAAAAGATCTTCTCAAAAGGTAACTACGGATGGAAGTTCCGTAATTCGTATGATAATAACGGAAAAATCATCTTGACAAGTAAATATGACCGGTACTGGAAATGGAAACTCGTTTACAGCCGAATGTTCGAATACGATGACAATGGCCGGATGTCTGCTACCGAAGGTTTCGGTATGCAGTCTGAGCTGCTCTGGCGTGATGAACATTTTTATGATGCGAGCGGGCTACTTCTCGAATCGGTTAAATACAATCCTGATGAAGAGCTGGTTGTGAGGATTCTGAACGAGTACAATGACGAGCGGGACTTAACGCGCCGGGAGTTTTTTGATGTAAACGGCCGTGCTTATGCCGTTTATTCATATGGCTGGAACTATGACGAAAAAGGGAACTGGGTCTCGAAGGTGATAGGCCGTGAGATTAAAGGCAGCAGTTCAGCATATTTAGTCCCTGATTCAATGATCAGCCGGGAAATCGTATATTACGAATAAAATAATCATGCATGAGAATGTAGCGCTCCAGGAAGTAAGACATCCATGGTTCGGGTACCGCTTGATGAGTTAGATCTTTCAGAGGCGTAATTACAACATCACGGTTCGTTGTCATGATGTTTGCAATGGGTATAGCTTTAATATTGTCGAATACGGGCTTGTCCCCGTCATGACTGATTACAGCCTGAATGATTGCAGAATCGCCGGTGTATGACCATTCCTCCTCGGGCAGAACGGGATCAGCAATTCTTCCCTGTCCCGAGATGAAGTTTCCGAGTGAATACATGATGAGGCTCTCACGACCCTTGTTTTCCACAACCTCAACAGGCTGAATAACATGAGGATGGTGTCCCCACACTATGTCGACGCCGACAGCTGTGAGTTTTTTAAAAAACTCGATTTTACGTGAGCCGGGTGAAGTATAATACTCGCTGCCGCCGTGATAGCTGAGAACAAATAGATCGTATTCACCAGTGAACCCGGAAAGCCAATTCACAAATTCTTCGGATTCTTCAGTTTTTCGGAAATCAACAAGCAGCATATGCCCGGGGTCGGGGATGGTGTTGGAAAATTGTGATACCGACAGATAGCCTATCTTCCAGCCGTTCTTATAGATTGTAACCGGTTTGAAATCTACATCAGGGTTCTGCTTGGCGCCTGAGAAGAAAAGTCTTCTGTCCTGTTCCTTCTGAACTTGTTCAACCATAGTTTTAACAGCACCAACGGTTGCAATCAGCCCGGATGTCCCCTGATCACCAGTATGATTATTGGCAAGGGCGAGCACATCCACTCCAGCATCAACAGCAGCCATTACATATTCAGGATGAATGTTGAAAACCGGGTAACTTGCCTGCGGAAGCTCAGGGTTAATAGGGAATTCAACATTACAAAAGGTGAGGCTGTCATCAAGCATTATGTTCTCGATATCGCGGTATATAAGCGAGTAGTCTTCCATGGAGTAATTGATGATGTGCGCCATCATATCACC
>DMKD01000341.1 GCA_003454605.1 Spirochaeta sp.
GGTGAATAGTAACTCTCTTCAAAGTAAATAGCAAAACCCTTCTGCATCCACAACGGCGGATTGGGTACGAATGTTTTTAGAAACTGCATGAAACCATGATGTGCGAGATATCTAGCATAAGAGTTTTCATCTGAGTAGTAGCAGACGAGCTCATTTTTATCCGGCTGGTTATATTGGAGGAAAACAAATGAACTTTTCTCTTCAGGAATAATATCGGAAAGGTATTCATCGAATTTATCTTTATCTTTGAACACCTTTACTTTCATCTTGTAGGAAAGGTCGGTTGTATCGAAATGGAAGTAGTTATTGTAGAACTCAAAATAAGAATCAAGAATTTCCGCTGTTTCAGCAGCATGCCCAACACTAACTTCAGAATAGATTTTGTAATAATTGCTTTCAATCAGGTTCATATCCTGAGCAAAGATGAAAACAGTAAGTAGAATAAAAACTGCACAAAACAATAATTTTTTCATTGTGGAATCTCCTTATGTCTAATATAGACAGCCAAATTTTATGCAATAGATTGCGATCTGTCAAACATTTTTCTTTTTTGTGAAAAAATCTTCTACATTTATGCTGACAGAATCGATCATAATGCCTGAATAACGCTGTAAATTGTCTATAAGGTACTCCCGGAAGCTGTGAACCTTGTCTGAAACCTCGATTCCGTAAGGCAAACGGACATTAAGTTTAAGTATATATCCGCTTCTTTCCTCCCGTACCGACACCTTCATAATGGTTATTGAGCTGTCATACTCATCAGCACAGTGGAGTACCATCTGGGTCAGAGCTGATTCTGAGATACTGACCCGGCCTTTTTTGTTGAACTCGGGTCTCACTACAGTCTTTTCAAAATACTTACCCTTCTTCGTGAAATTAAGAAGGCTTTTTTCCACGAAGACCTTAACTGAGTCGTATACCATCTGTGAATAATTGCGGTTTATCTCAACTGCCGGAACAGGAATGACGTGTTTTCCCTCGAGTCTTCTGGAGCGGACAGCTGTATTTATCTCTTCGGTTGTGGCGATATCCTCTATCTGAATTATCTTTGAAATCTGCGGTAAATGCAGCCGGGACGCTATCTTATGAGTCATACGTTCAGATGTACCTATTATGAGAATACGCTTGAATTTTTCTTCATTGAGCTTTCTTATAACAGAGTCTCTATGTGCCTTATCATCAAAAAGAGCGGTTTTAATAGCGCCAAGATAGGTCGGTTCTTTCTTTGCTGATTTTCCGGCTATTATTTTCTTGCCGCGTATCAGCAGACCATCGTCGATGATGAGCTCAATTCCCAGTTTGTCGGCTATAAGTTTTGCTCTGAAACTTTTCCCGGTGCCGCTTTTTCCTACGAGGGAAAATACCTTAACTCCTCTGAGAACCCATTGTACATGTCTGAAAAGATAGTTCATATAAATATAATATATATAACGACTTAAATATCCAAGCGAAATCAGGAAATTATTATTGTAATTATTCTGTCTATAGCCGATTCAAGTTCCGTCCTGCCGAAGATTGATACGGCCTTATTGAAGCTCTTTGCAGGCAGCGGGGCTGTGCATTCTTTGAAACCGCATATTTCATCGAATTCGCCGAATGAAAGTGAAAAAGCGTGCAGGATGAAAGTTCTAAAACCCTTAACTGATCCACCGTATTTTGCATCACCGGCGAGGGGGAATCCGGCTTCAGCCGACTGTGCCCTGATTTGATGGGTGAGTCCGGTTTCAATCCTGAACAGGCAGAGCGTAAGGCCGTCTTTTTTCAATATAGTTTCGACTGTTGTGACGGCTCGTTTAGATTCAGTCTCATCAGCCGGACTGCTGCCTGCGGTTCGGGTCTTCAGGCCGGTTCGAATAAGCCTGTCAGAAAGCTTCTGAGGCTTTGCCGGGCCGCCCTTACATATACCTATATAATATTTTTTAAGTCTGTGTTCACGCATCAGCTCGCTGAACCGGGAGGCGCCTTTTATCGTTACAGAGATGGCGATAAGCCCCGAAGTGTTGCGGTCGAGCCGGTGAAGAGGAGCAGGTTTAAATGAGAGCGAAGATCCTATTCCGGTCAGCCCACGATCAAGGAGTACTGCGAGAGAATCTTCTCCGTGAGTAAGCATACCTGCCGGTTTGTTGAGCATAAGAAGATTTCTGCTGCGCAGAACCGTAATTTCCTCAAGCTGTGCGCTTGCGACTGAATCGGTATGATCACGGCGGTTCTCTAAAGCATAGCTTATCGATTCCCGGACGGCGATAGTATCGTTCTCTTCAATACGGTATGACTGTTTGCTTTTTTTCCCGTTTACCTTTATTAAACCCTTTCTGATACCGGAATAAATAAGGCCTGCCGGAACGTCGGGCAGCATCTTTTTAACAACCCTGTCGAGTCGTCTTCCGGAATCATTGGAACTGCAAATAAATAGATTATAACCCTTCACTGATTGTAATACTAACATGGCTAGTTTATAATATCCAGACGACAGGGATTTCTCATATAACACCAAAGGTAAAATGATTTAATGTTAAGACGCTGTATATATAATCTTCCATTCATGATTTTATTTGTTATATTGTGTGCAGTTCTTTTTTTCTTTGACGGCCACGCGGACAATGACCGCCTATGGGATAATTACTATATTATAGCAGTACCTGAAGGCGATGCCGAATTAATATTACAAAAAGAATTCTTCGGTGATGCCGATATTTTATCCTACTACAATACGAGCATTCGCTATAATGATTTCGCTGAGATGAAATCAGTGCCTCTGTCTCAAATCAAGGACAGATTTGTTGAAGGCGATCCTCGAATTGATCCCTTTATTGAAGGGGCAGTGGATTACTTCTTTTCGACTGATGAGAACGCTGCAGTCCGGGAACTGATCTATGTCGGCAGCAGCAAGTCGGTCTGGGATTTCTATTTTCAAACGAGAAGAGCCGCAGGAGCGGAGGTTGATAATTGGATATTTCCTGATTTCAGTATCAGAAACAGGCTGACAACCCTTGCGCTTTTTATCGTATGCTGGCTGTTCGGGATATGGCTTCTAAGCGGCATGAGAATTGTCGCAGCTGCAGCGGGGCTGCCATGGATTATCTCTGTTGTTGTTAACGGCGCAGGACTTCTTCCTGCCGCTGTATCCGTCTATATCATCTCCATCCTTGTCATTAGAGAAACCTACCCGGCGGTCCTTTATTATCTGAACTACAGAAAAATCCGGGTGAGGCTGAGCATATACCTGTATGCAGCGGCTTTTGCTGCAGCCTTTATCGGCAGTCTGGTTCTCAGCCTGGGAAGAAATCTGCCTGCCGCACCGATTATCATATCGACGGCTGCAGGTTTTACTTGTGTATTCATATATTACAGTCTGAAAAGTCATCTGGTAAGAATGCAGGAACACCGCCTGTTTTTTCCGGTGAGTATCAGTTCTAAGGCTGGAACCGAAATATCAGGCAATAAAATTCCTGAGATAGCTGCAGCAGCAGCAGCTGTCATCCTGCTGCCGATGTTTGTCCTTTTCTATCAGCAGAATATTCCCGTTGAGGTTCCTGTTCCGCAGAAGCCGGTTGAAAGCTTCAGCAGCTGGACCTGGGAAAGCCTCGAGTTTATTGACAAATCCTATGACGGACTGGTAAATGCTGCGGATTTACTGACCCATGCCGCTTATCAGGAAGGTTTCATGTATGATCGTGAGTGGCGTTTTCCTGTTCAGGACGAAAAGCTGCTCGTCGGAGGCTATGTTGCCGTAAACAATAAAATTGAATTTAAGGAGACTTGTATTCAACAGTTTACAGAGAATTGGTATACAAGTATAATCAAACCTGAATTGAATACAGGTCTGACAGCACTTCTTTTGAGTCAGCAGTCGCCTGGAGGTATAATCTTAAAATCAGATATCTCTGAAGCATCAAGTAGTTTTAAACCTGTAAACCATGTATTTATTAGCCTTTTGGCTATTCTGCCCTTATTAGGGCATATATTTTCTATTCTAAGCATTTCAGTGAGGAGAAAGGGTCAACTAGCATGAAGGGAGTGAAAACTTTTCCCAGGGGTGGAATCCATCCCCATGGAAGAAAGAATCTGACGAACAAAAAAGAAATCGTCATAGCTGATATCCCCGAAACTCTTACAGTACCGATGGCGCAGCATCTTGGCGCGCCGGCTGAATCTGTAGTTGCAGCAGGAGATAAGGTTAAGGAAGGTATGCTTATCGGCAAACCTACCGGTTTTATTTCGGCTGCAATCCACAGTCCGGTCAGCGGAACTGTAAAAGAGATTACGGATGTCTATCTGGCCAACGGTATGAAATCCAGCGCCGTTG
>DMKD01000307.1 GCA_003454605.1 Spirochaeta sp.
CAACAGTCACCCGGGCTGATGTAACGCGTTGGATAACAGCTCTCATAATTTTTTCACTGTATCATGTTCAATGCTGAAAACAAAGAATTGCTGAGGAATATTTATTCACTACGGTGAGGTTCAAGGTTATTGCTCAGGTACTGGACAACTGACGTGGCAGCCAGAGCGGCGGTTTCCGCCCGCAGGGTGCGTGGACCAAGGGACACGGTGCTGAATCCGAGGTCACGGGCCAGGGAGACTTCATCTGCATGAAAGCCGCCTTCCGGGCCGATGAGCAGGAGGGTAGGGTGGTTGCTTCGCAACAGGGCAGGGGAGAGCGGCTGGCTGTCCTCATCCTCCCAACCCATAATAAGGCTGCTGTTTTCGGGTAGAGCCAGAAGCTCAATGGAAACCGGTTCTTTGATCCGCATGGGGACCGGCCGTCTGCATTGCTTACAGGCTTCAAACATTATCCGCTGCCAGCGGTCAAGCTGTTGTTTGCCATGGCTCCGTTTTTCACAGTACCGGGTAATGAGCGGGATAAAGGTGTGGACACCGAGTTCCGTCGACTTCTGGATCAGAAAATCCATCTTCTTACCCTTGAGCATGGCCTGGACAAGAGTGAGAGGAGCAGCAGAGTTATGTTGTGTACTACGGGAAAGCATACGAAAGAGCACTTCACGGGAGGTGAGCTGCAAAATTTCGCCGGTTATAATGCTCCCCTTGCCGTCAAAAAGCTCCACCGTGGTGCCGGGCTGCATTCGCAGCACGGTTGTTATATGACGGGCTTCCGATCCTGTAATCAGAATCCGGTCGCCTGTTTGCTGGTCCGGATCAAAGAAAAAACAACGCATAAGTAAGAGAAATTGACCGAATATTTATCCAAAAATTATTATACACTATATAATACATAAAATGGTCGACTGTCGACGGCAAACAGATAGGCATAACCTTCTCTTTCTTCTGTGAACATCATCTGGGCAAGTTGGTTGTGTCTGCATAGCACCGGCTGATGTTCATGGCATACCAAATGAAAATAAAAATTGTTGTCCTATCAATGTTATTGCTTTCAAGTGATCCGCTTCCAGCCGCTGCTGAAAACGAATTCATGGATGAATCTCAGCCTGTCAACAGCCCCAGCGATGCTTTGACCAAGGGTAAGATCAAGGGATTGCTTCGTTACAGTGGGCAATATCGTGAAAGCAATCTTCTTCCAACTCAAGACAATACTACACCAGCACCAGACAATCAGACAGAGAAGAAACAGCAATATTCAGGTATCGGAGGGTATCTTGGATATGAGACTGCCCCCTGGTTTAACACATCGATTGGAGCAACTCTATATACAGGGAATCCTCTGGGTAACAATCCCGATGATAGAAAAGGATTGGGAGGTTTGTATGAGGATGATGGCGGACAAGATTCCTATATAGCACTGGGTGAGGTTTTTATCAGGTATCAGACAGATGTGCACCGTGTTGTTGTTGGCCGCCTTGAGATGCCGGATTATCGTTTTGTTTCTCTTTCTAATGTGCGTATATCTCCATTCACTCATGAGGGGGCTACCTATGAAAACAGTTCCCTGGAGGGTTTCAAATTCAATCTTGCCTACATCACAAGGCAAAAAGACAGAAATGTTTTTGACTTTGAAGATATGGTGAGAGCGGCCCGTGTCAAGACAGGCTGTGGAGCCGTAGATGCGAATGGCAACTGTATTTCCGGTGGAGACAAGAAGTTGATCCGTGGAAATTTTAATCCGGATAATTTTGACTTTTCAGGAGCTTATTCGGGTGCAGATAAAGCCATGCAGATGGTTGCAGTTACCTATGAAAAAGATGGGCTGTCCCTCGAAGGATGGAATTATTATGCCGATGATTTTGTAAATACCATCTATCTTTACGGACAATACAATTTTAAGCCAATGGACAACGACCTGGCCCTGACAGCGGCAGGGCAATATGCAGATCAGCAGGATGTTGGTGGTCATGTTGCAGGAGATGTGGATACCTGGTTTTATGGACTGAGATTGCAGGCTTACTATGAGGGGCTGACATTATTTACAGCCTATAACGAGGTTTCATATAATGAAAATTCGTATGACGGCGGCACTATTTTTGTACGCTGGGGTACACCGCAAATGTTTAACTCATTTCAGGTCCAGGATTCAGAGCTTGCGGGAACAAAATCAGTCGGTGTCGGTCTGCAATATGATTTTGGGCTGAAGGGAATTCTTCCCGGTGTTTTGATGCGCGTACGCCATGCGGATTATAATCTTCCTGACTCCATTTTGCAGGCTGATGCGAGACAAGACAGAACCGAAACAACCTTTGATATTCGCTACTCTTTTAAGAAAACCACGGGATTTAGCCTTTTTAACGAGATAGATGGCCTGAGTATTCTGTTCAGGGTTGCATACAACAATTTCAGAACCGATTATGATTTTGCTGCCTATAAAGCTGCACATGGGTATGAATTTGAAAGCATAACTGATGACTTGATAGATTACCGATTATATTTGGATTATAAGTTTTAATTCAATGGCGTTAACTTATCAGGCCGGTAAAGGTGAAGAAAATAAATACAATGAAAATAATAAAGTGAATAGCACCTTCGAGTACATTGGACTTGCCGTCGGCAAAGTGTACGATGGAAGCCAGGAAGGTGATCAACAACAAAACCAACTGTACCGGACTGAGCACAAAATTAATCTCATGATGGGTGAGCAGCGCCAGAATAATCATCGCAGGTATCGTTAACAACACTGTTGACAAAGAGGCACCCAGGGCAATGTTTATTACTGTCTGCATTCTGTTGGCTGCGGCACTTTTAATTGCAGTCAGCAGTTCCGGACTGGCTGAAATAACAGCAACCGCAAGCGCACCCATGGTCAGAGGTAAACCACTGCTGCGCAAACTTTCATGCATAAAAACCGACAT
>DMKD01000112.1:0-3406 GCA_003454605.1 Spirochaeta sp.
CCCCGCCGTAATATTATTCGCGCCATAAAACTCACTTCAATACCACTGATGATTGAAATGTTCATCAAGACCGAGGAGATGGCCGATGCCTGGTATTCCCGCGGGTATGATTCTTCTGTAGAATAAATATTCTTTTTTCATTGACCATAACGTAACGTCATGACGATTAACGGTTTATATATCATATTGATAGAACCAGGCCGGGACTGACTGCTTTCATGAGAGAACGAGACGATGGTCCGGAGTAAATTTCCATGCTCCAGTCTTTTTTTATTGACATTCCATAAAAATAACGATAACCTATACGAACAGGTATAGTTTAAATAAACAAACTACACGTTAAGGTTTACTTATGAATGTTAATTTCTATCATATAGACGATCTCGCAAAAAAGAGCGGAACTCCCCCCGACACAATCTCTGAATGGATATCCAAAGGAGTCTTCATTCCCGACGGAATGGCGACCGATTCTACATCTATCTTCTCTGAGGATAGTCTGGGAATAATCGAGAAGATAAAGTCACTCCTCGAACTAGGATACGAACTTGATGAAGTTAAGAAGATCATCAAAAAGGTCGGGCTTCCTTCGGAGACCGGCGCCGGCAAAAAAAAGATACCCGAGAAAACCAATTATCTGACCATCGGCAGTCTGGCTGAGAAAATTGACGTCAGCCCCCGTACAATAAAACACTGGGAAGAGAAAGGAATAATAGAAGCCGATCTGCGCAGCCAGGGTGGTTTCAGACTCTACAGCGACTACTACATCCTTCTTTGCAACCTTATTAAGGATCTTCAGTTGTTCGGATATTCTCTTGATGAGATAAAAACCATCTCGGATTACTTCAGAGATTTCATAAATATCAAAGATAAGCCTGATTTCACAACGCGGGAAGAGACAGACCGCAAACTCGAATTAATGGAAGATGAAATCATGCATCTGTTCGAGAAAACTGATCTACTGAAGAACGGAATAAAACGCTGGGAGGACCTGCTGAAAAAACAGAAGAAGCAGATCACAATTCTCAAGGATAAAAACAAAAGACGGGCATAGAAGGATAAAACATGCAGACGGATTATATAAATGACTTTCAAGCACTTGCTCAAAACTTCAATCTTAATCGCGCTTCGGGTACCATAGAAATAGACGGGCATAAGCCTTTTGAACTGCTGACCTGCCCGTTTACCAGTACGGCTGACTTTGTATATCCTTCATCGGGCGACTATTCAAGCAAAGGAAACACATTCACAGCCCTGCTGAAGTACTATCTCAGCACTAATCAGTACAGCAATGAACTTATTTTCAACGCTTTAGAGAACTCAGATCGTAATGTAGCTGAAAATAATCATTTCAGGATTCCTGTATTCAAACCGGCCGGCAACCGGAGGTTTTCAAGGGCGGTATTTCTAATGCACGGGCTCAACGAGAAACATTGGGAAAAATATCTGCCCTGGGCTCAGCGGATAATGGAAGAAACTGATTCTCCGGTAATCCTGTTTCCAATTGCCTTTCATATGAATCGTGCTCCCGAATCCTGGGGAAGCCCCCGTGAAATGATGAAGGTTGCCGCCGAACGTAAACGATTTGTCCCAAAGGGCGCTGAAACAAGTTTTCTCAATGCCGCGCTCAGCCACCGAATACAGTTTGCGCCTCATCGCTTCTTTTCATCGGGGATGCAGACTTACTATGATATCATCAGTTTTATTGATGAGATACGCCTGGGCAGCCATCCCTTCCTGGAACGCAGCTGTCGGTTTGATTTTTTCTCCTATTCGATAGGAGCATCATTAACCGAGGTACTGATGACCAGTAATCATAACGACTACTTTTCCGATTCAAACGCCTTCCTGTTCTGCGGTGGAGCAGCCCTGGATACTGCGGCTCCGGTTTCAAAGACGATAATCGATGATGCTGCATACACAGAGCTTTTCAGCTGGTTTGCCTCACTGTTTGAATCAGTTACCGAGATGAGCCGCAGAGTAAAAGAGATATTCTTTCAGGACCTGCCCGAGGTAATGAACTTTAAAAGCTTTCTATTCTATGACCGTATGCAGTCTTTCAGAGAATCTGCTCTGCGCAGGACTGGTGGAAAGATACGGGAACTAGGACTTGAAAAAGACAGCGTGTTTCCGCCGACAGCTACATCGAAGACACTCAACGGCCTGAACGGCGATATAGCTATAGAGACGGAAAGTCTCGATTTTCCGTTTGATTACCGCCATGAAGATCCCTTTCCACTGCAGCCGGAGATAAGAACCGAGGTGAACAGAGGGTTTGAAGAAGTGTTCTCCAGAGCCTGCGGCTACCTTAACAATTTCGCATGAAATTTAAACATTTTGTTTAACTGCTTTTGCTTTACTTTAGCCATCTTCCTGCGTATTTTCTCTATATAGGAGTAGATTGATGGCTTCACATGATGACAGGGACAATGACGAGCTAAGCATGGCCGGAAAGAAAAAAGATGATGATTGCTGGGATAAAGACGGAAAGAAAAAGGAAAGCGGTCCGAACAACAATCATCAGGAACCCTTATTTAAATTCAATAAGGGACAGTTTAAATTCTCAATCTGGTATTTTGTTGCTGCAGTAATTATTATTATGCTGGCAAATTCATTTTTAAGTACCAATACATACGAAACTGTGTCATTCAGCACCTTCAAAGACTTGATAGCAAACGGAACCATAACTGAAGTTCAGATAGGTGCGGATTATTACCTGGGCTTAATATCCGAACCGACCGGAGTTTCCGGAACCCAGGCCAGAATATACCGGGCGGTTCCGGTAGATGATACGAGTTTCGTTCCTCTACTCGACAGCATGGGGGTAAAATACAGTGCAGCATCGCAGCGCAACAGTAATATAATAAGTATGCTGCTTGGCTGGATTGTACCTATTGCCCTGATAGTCGTAGTATGGCGTGTAATGTTCAAGCGCATGGGCGGCGGCGGAAACGGTGTTATGAGTTTCGGTAAAAACAATGCTCAGCTGGTTGCCGAGGGAGATACTGAAACTACCTTTGATGATGTGGCAGGCGCAGATGAGGCAAAGGAAGAACTTGTAGAGATAGTGGACTTCCTGAAAAACCCCAAAAAATACCTCGATATCGGAGGAAAGATTCCCAAGGGCGTGCTGCTCATAGGAAGTCCCGGAACAGGTAAAACACTGCTGGCCAGAGCTGTTGCCGGAGATGCCGGTGTCCCGTTTTTCAGACTCAGCGGAGCCGACTTTGTCGAGATGTTTGTAGGTGTTGGTGCCGCAAGGGTCAGGGACCTGTTCAAGCAGGCCCGTGAAAAAGCCCCATGTATAATCTTCATCGACGAGCTTGATGCGATTGGAAAGAGCAGACTGAATGTTGCCGCCGGAAATGATGAACGTGAGCAGACCCTAAACCAGCTGCTCGTCGAGATG
>DMKD01000112.1:3454-12079 GCA_003454605.1 Spirochaeta sp.
GAAGTCCTTGATGCCGCACTACTGCGTCCCGGTCGCTTTGACCGCCAGGTTGCCGTCGATAAACCCGATTTAATCGGACGTGAAGCAATACTTCGCATTCACTCATCCGATGTAAAGATGGGCGGCGATGTTAATCTGCACGAGATTGCAAAATCCACTCCCGGCTTTGTGGGTGCCGATCTTGCCAACATAATTAACGAGAGTGCCCTGCTCGCCGTTCGCGCCGGACGAACCGAGGTTAAGCAGGAGGATCTTGAAGAGGCAATCGAAAAGACGGTGGCGGGTTTACAGAAGAAAAACCGTATTATCAACAAGAAAGAGCGCAATATTGTAGCCTATCACGAGACAGGACACGCCCTTACTGCAGCCTTCACCGAAGGTGCTGATCCGGTGCAGAAAATAAGCATAATTCCTCGCGGCATAGGCGCTTTAGGTTATACCATGCAGACACCGACCGAAGATCGTTTTTTAATGACAAAGCAGGAACTTCTCGGCAAGATCGATGTTCTGCTCGGTGGACGAGCCGCCGAGGAGATAATATTCAAAGAAGTCTCAACCGGTGCATCAAACGATATCACCCGCGCTACTGATATCGCACGCAGCCTCATCACTGAATATGGTATGAGTGAAAAATTCGAGAACATGGTCCTCTCCAAACGGACCAGTACATTTCTTGGTCAGGAATCGGGGATGAATCAGCGTGAATACTCCGAGACTACTCAGCAGTATATAGATGAAGAGGTAGCAAATATCATCAGCAGACGCTATGAAAGGGTGTTGAAGCTTCTGAAAGAGAAAGGTGAAACTCTTGAAAATATTACAAAGGTTCTGCTTGAGCAGGAAACAATCTCATCAAAAGAATTTCAAGAGATGACCGGAGCTCAGATCTAGCGCACAATCTGCCAGAAAGCTTTAATAAGCGGCGAATTAAGACGCCTCTGCTGTACGCATATCCCAACTGAATACGGCTGCAGCGGGGGCTCTACTTTTATTGGCATCACATCAACTTCAAACGGCCGTTTTTCAAATACAAGTTCAGGTATCACACCTACTCCGCATCCGAGATTTACCATGGCAAGAATAGCTTCATTGCCCGACACCTGTGCATAGACATTCGGACTAATACCTTTTTTTCTAAACCAGCCGTCGACACGCCGTCTCGCTAGCTCCCGCTCGGGCAATATCATTGGTACCGAATCCCACGGCAATTTCTCAGAAGGATAGTCGGAGTACTGCCAGTCTACTGACGGTACGATAAAAACAAGAGGGGTAACAGCTATCTCACGGAAGCTGATGCTTGAAACCAAACGGTCAGGTTTGGCGGCGATGCCGATATCAGCCCGTCCCTCCTGAACGTTCGAAACGGCCATAGAGGCATCACCTGTTTTAAGCTTTATATGAATCTCGGGATATTTCTTTCTGAATTTCGTGAGAATCTCAGGGAGAATACTGTAACAGGCTGTAACCGAGCAGTACAAACTGAGCTCTCCCTTTAAAATAGTCTTATCCTCAAGCAGCTCCTCATTAAGCTCCTTCCAAAGATCAACTGCCTGGACTGCGTATTCGGTAAACCTTACCCCTGCTGGGGTCAGACTAACCATTCGGTTATCGCGCTCAAAAAGCTTCTGGCCCACCTCATCTTCAAGACGCTGTATCTGTCGACTTAGGGCTGAACGACTGATGTTGCATAACTGACTGGTTCTGCCGAAATGGAGGGTTTCTGTAAGGGTAAGAAACAGTCTTAGTGAATAGTTATCCATTATACAGGCCTCAATAGGGAGATAAGGACCATATCGAAGGAGGCGGCAATTCAATAACTCCATCATTAATAATCATAGTAATATCCGGTTCGAAATAGCTGACCGATGCGGTAAATACCAAAGCAGGCATCCTCTGCCATTTCGCCGCTTTCTCCCGTTCGAGGTTGTTTCCGTCGATGCGTCCCCAGAGGTCGGTGCCCTTTTCTCTGAAGAACACAGTATTATACAGCTCTCCGCTGCCGGGATCGATAACTATAAACTTTACTGAGTAACCTTCCCGTTTCAGCAGATCATAATAAAAAAGTGCATAATCGGTATTATCGCCGGCACGCTCACTGAAAAAGTCTTCCGGCAGCATTATTCTTCCATCATCAGAGCGTTTCAGTGAGATGGCTTTTACTGCATCGTAGAGGTTATCGATGAAATCTCCTTCCATTCCTTCTATTGAATCAAGAAAAGATAAGATCTTTTCTTCATCATGTTCATATTGACGGTATGCAAGGTAGTCCCCGCCCATTACGGCAGCCTTAGCTGATGCAAGCCCAAGCCTGTCAAGAACGCCCAGACCGTCATGTATTCCAAACAGCGGTTGAAAGGTACTGCCGATAACCGTAGCCGAAATCATGGCTTCAATGAAGTCTATCTTCTGCCGTGCGGGTCTGTAAAGATCTTCAGCCTTGAATATCCGCAGGGAATAGTTATCGTCATAACTGCGTTTCAATTCACCGAAAAGATAGGCATCATCACCGTAAACCTTCTCAATCTCGGAAATCAGCTCAGGGCTTGTTTTATCGAATGAAAACTCGATTTCAAAACCGTAGCGGCTCCAGCTGAAGCTGTAAACATCCCTGTCGGATTTTTTCATGCGTTTTAACACCGATTCTTCTACAATGACAAACTCCTCCGAGGCAAGCAGTTCATCAAGGGCTTTCTTTACCGACGCATTTATCATCACTGCCGTGGCAATTCCTCCCGCTGAAGTTTCGATAGACTTAGATTCGATGAAATCGCCTATCGGCACTGTGACTTTTCGATCTCGCTCAACAGCCCGGCCAAGCAGCGCGGCTGAAGCCCCGGTGTAGACCCTGACTTCAGTGAGATCGGAGTCATCCGCAGCAAAGACCGCGAATGCAACCATAAAAAGCAGTATAATCGCTGTAATCCTGAAAAAAAGCTTCATACAAGCATTATAATCTATATCCTTGACTGAAAAAAGCAGTTTTCTTTACCGATAATATATTTATACTACTCGGGAGGGGAAAATGGAATTAATCAGGGATAAATCTATCGCAGTGGCATCCGGCAAAGGCGGAGTTGGGAAAACAACTACCTGCGTCAATCTTGCAGTGTATTTTGCACGCTGCGGACTTAAAACAGCTCTGATCGATCTCGACCCTCTTTCAGATATCGCTACCCTTCTCGATATCACTGAAGCAGGTTATAGAAGTCAGGGCGGTGAAGATTTAAATTCAAACCTAATCAACATTCTTCCTAATCTGGATCTGATCTTTCCAGATACTAAACTCGAAGACAGGCTCAGAGGAGCCTATGATAAACTAGTCAAATTCAAGGCTGAGATTGAGAGCGGATATGATAAACTGATCCTGGATTTGCCTGCGGGCAGTCTGTATGATGAGAACCTGATCTTTCTTGAATTCACCAAAAAGATCATCATCGTTACCAACGATGAACCCACATCACACACAGCATCGGGATATTACATCAAGCAGGCTCACAACAGTGGTAATGTACTTGAATACCTGCTGTGGCATAATAAATATGCAGGCATAACAGTAGCCGGTTTCGATCCGGGCGACCTGGCCGGAAATTACAATAAAAATGTCGCCGAAGAAGAGCGCTTTGATTTCGATCGTATAGAAATGAAAGATGCAGCCTTCATCCCTCATGATCCGGCCATGGACCTTCTTCAGAGCAACCCTTCCCTGTCGGTCAATATTCTTGCGCAGATGAGCGAACGTCTCGATTTCCTTATTGAACAGCGTATCGATGAGTTGGCTTTCTCCGTCTCGCTTCCCGGCAGATCAGGGAGCCTTATCAGACATTATCTGCACCTTAATCCCTATATCCGCAGTATCGAAACATCTTTTAAAAAATTATCAGAATATATCTTCGTTCTCCTGAGTACAAAATCACTAAGCACCACCGGCGCAGCCTACCACCAGGCGATAGTCAACGGGGCAGTTGATGTGTTCACAGAATCAGAAAAAACAAAAATAACCAGTCTTCTTGATTCAATTCAGAAGGATGATATGCTTACTGATCTGCTGAAAACATCAGCCCAGCTCAAAATTGCCGTAGATGATCAGGACAATTCAACCCGGATGTTCTTTACAAAACTTGATGTAGTAAGTCTTAAAGCAGTCGACAAAAGGCTGAGCCTGCTGCTGCAAAAACTGCACAGCGAACGAAACAACCACAATGCCTACATTAAAAGTACAGCCGGTCTGCTTCTTTTTGATTTTGCACTCTATAAACTGCTTGCTTCAAAAACAGTTACCAACCTTATAACCGATTTCATACCAATCAAAACAAACAGCCGAGGGGAAGAAGTTCGTGATAAACATACACAGATTCTCCAGCTGATACAGGAAGAGGACAGCTACAAAAAGAACTACCTCAGACTGATTGATGTGCTTTTCCCCGTTGTACTTAAACAGGTTGCCGCAGTCGTTGAGACCTTCAATATTGCAGGGCTGATATTCAATAATTCCGAAGGCGTTCAGAAGGATGTTTATCTAAAGCTGCTCTCCGCTTTTCTTCATAATTCAATCAACAGCGGACTGGGAATTGTTGTAGGGTTCCCCTTCAGACCGGCTTCATCCGCCTTTGAGAAGTCAGCCGAAGCGCTTATTTAAAAAAAATAATATTTTTTTACTTCTATCCTGAAAAGATTTTCTCTTTGCGTTATATTCGAAATTTGACTCCGGTAATTCCATATTATTAATTCAAATATTTTATAAGACTTTTCTAATTTTTTTCCAGATAAGACATTGCCACACCATATATTGCGTGGTAAAATGGAATTACTTCGGTCAAAAGCACTATATATAGGGTTGCTTTGAACCGATAATTTCAATATGACATCTAACAGGTCAGGGTTTTAAACAATGAGATGCCCGCGATGCGGAGAAGATAACGACAGGGTTCTTGAATCAAGACAGGCGTCATCCGGTACATCCATCCGGCGCAGACGTGAGTGTCTTGCATGTTCATACCGATTTACCTCGTATGAACGGATTGAAGAACGTCCGCTGATGGTAATCAAACGAAGCGGAGTACGGGAAGCCTTTGACATATCCAAGATTGCAAGAGGTCTTGAACGTTCATTGGAAAAAAGGCCTGTTTCTGCAGATACGGTTAGTGAGATCCTTGCCCATATTGAAGATCAGGCCTATATGCTTGGGAAAAGTTCTCATGAGGTATCGGCCGCTGAACTCGGAGAGATTGTACTTGGAAAACTCTACAGCGTAGACAACGTTGCATACATTCGTTTCGCATCAGTTTACCGGTCATATGCCGATGTTCAGGAATTTATTGAAGAGATTAAAAAATTAAAACACTAAAACTGGGGGGGAAACTGTGGATTTCAGGCAAAACGACAATGACTGGAAGGAGTTTCTAGGAGTCGAACGAAGACCTGCAGCACAAACTGCCGTGCGACAGATCGTTAAGCGGGACGGTAATACTGAAAAATATGACAGGTGGAAGATCGCCAGCGCTATCGGGCGGGCTATCAATGCAGCAAAAAACTGTGAAGATCTCGAGCTTGTCGAGTCACTCACCATTAAGGTAGAAACGGCATTAACAACTTTCATGAGCAGCAGGCATCCAAATTCAGCCCCTGCGATTGAAGAGATTCAGGATATCGTTGAATCTATTCTTGTAGAATCAGGTGAAGTTGAAATAGCAAAGGCCTTTATCATTTACCGGGCGCGTCACGAGGTAATGCGCGACACAAAAAAGCTGATGTTGGACATAAACAACACCATGGACGGATACCTTCAACAGTCGGACTGGCGTGTAAATGAGAATGCTAATGTCAACTTCTCACTGGGAGGCTTGATTCTTCATAATTCAGGAACAATTACCGCCAATTACTGGCTCAAGAATATTTATTCCGAGGCAATAGCGGATGCTCACCGTAACGCGGATATGCACATTCACGATCTTTCAATGTTTTCCGGATACTGTGCGGGATGGTCGCTCAGGCAGCTGATACAGGAAGGCCTCGGCGGCGTACCCGATAAGATTACATCTATGCCGGCAGCACATCTTTCTACATTGATCCAGCAGATAGTAAACTTCCTTGGTATAATGCAGAATGAATGGGCCGGTGCTCAAGCGCTGTCAAGCTTCGACACCTACCTTGCACCATTCATAAAGACGGATAAACTTACACATAAGCAGGTTAAACAGGGGCTGCAAAGCTTCATCTTCGGTGTTAATACACCCTCAAGATGGGGAAGTCAGGCTCCATTCACAAACATCACTCTCGATTGGACTGTTCCGAATGATCTTAAAGACAAAGCCGCGATAGTAGGAGGCGAAGAGCTCGATTTCACCTACGGCGACTGCCAGGCTGAAATGGACATCATCAACAAGGCATTCATCGAGCTGATGATAACCGGGGATGCGAACGGACGAGGTTTCCAGTACCCTATCCCGACTTACAACATCACCCGTGATTTCAACTGGACCTCTCCGAACTCAAAACTTCTCTTCGAGATGACCGCCAAGTACGGCACTCCGAATTTTCAAAATTTTATCAATTCTGACTTGAACCCTGATGATGTACGCTCCATGTGCTGCAGGCTGCAGCTTGACAAACGCGAGCTTCGAAAACGTGGCGGCGGACTATTCGGTTCTGATGAGTTCACCGGCTCAATCGGTGTTGTAACTCTTAATCTTCCTAAGATCGGTTATCTCTCCAAGTCAAAACAGGAATTTTACAGCAGACTCACTGATCTGATGGATCTAGCAGCTCAATCGCTGCAAATGAAAAGAAAAGTCATTAACAGACTCATGGACGCTGGTCTCTTTCCGTATACAAAACGCTATCTGTCTCACTTGAATAACCATTTTTCAACCATAGGAATCTGCGGAATGAACGAAGCCCTTCTGAATTTTCTCGGTAAAGACATTGTTGATTCCGAAGGACGTGAATTCGCCCTGGAAGTACTTGAGTTCATGAGAAACCATCTTGCCGACTATCAGGAGAAGACAGGAGATCTGTACAACCTTGAAGCATCACCGGCCGAGAGCACGAGCTACAGACTGGCAAAGCATGATTTGAAAAAGTATCCCGATATAATTACCTCGGGAACAGATGCCCCCTTCTATACAAACTCGTCGCAGCTTCCTGTTGATTTTACAGCAGATATCTTTGAAGCACTGGATCTTCAGGATGAGCTGCAGGTGAAATACACCGGCGGTACTATGTTTCACGGGTTCCTTGGAGAGGCGGTGGATAACTGGGAATCATGCATGAATCTTGTAAAGACGATTGCGTCGAATTATCACCTTCCGTTTTTTACAATCTCACCGACTTTTTCAATCTGTCCCAAACACGGTTATCTCAGCGGAGAACATTTCAATTGTCCGAAATGCGCTGACGAAGAGAAAACTGTGATTGCGAAGCAGATTGCATCGCTTGAGAATGAAAAACGTGAAATAGAAAGAACTATTAAATAAACTGGGAGAAAAAAATGAGAACTATTGAAACCTTGGACAGTGAAATCACTGAACTGAAAGAACGAATGCTATCTGTAAAGGGCACCGACACTGAAGTATATACAAGAATCGTAGGTTACTACCGTTCAGTAAAAAACTGGAATTTGGGAAAACGGGATGAATACAACAAAAGAAAACTATTTTCCCAGCCGGGCAAACCTTCTATAAGAGAAGCAGCTGAAACGGTAGTCAGCACCGCAACATACAAAGAAAACACCGAACCTCAGTTGGAAATTTTTTCTGAAAATAACGCAGCACCGTCAGGTTATTATTATTTTTACCGAAACACATGTCCAAACTGTCCGCCGGTTCGCAATTGGCTCGAAAACTTTCACATTGGAGGAATAGCTGTAAACGTTGATGATAAAGATGGATTTACCAAAGCTGCGGAATATCAGATTTTTGCATCTCCCACAGTTGTATTCCATGATGAGGAAGGCCGCGAGATTTACCGCGCAACAGATGTAAAGGCTCTTGATGCCTTATTTGCAAAAGTATCCGTGTAGGCAATTCAATGGCTGAAAAGCTGTACGGTTTAAACAAAACAACATTAATTGACTTCCCGGGAAAGGTCGCATCGACAATCTTTACCCGGGGCTGTAATCTTCGCTGCCCCTACTGTCACAACCCTGATTTCGTATCTGGAACCGATGTGCCGGATCTATTCACATGGGGAGAGATTACGGATTATCTCAAAAAACGCTCTCACCTGCTTGGGGGTGTCTGCATAACAGGCGGCGAACCGCTGCTGCATGATGATCTTCCTGATAATATTTCGGATATTCACGGCCTTGGTCTCGAGGTTAAGATTGATACCAACGGAACACTTCCCGATAAACTGAGACACCTGAAGGTTGATTACATTGCGATGGATATAAAGACCTCTCTCGAAGACTATGTCAGGCTGGGGTTCACCGGCGATGACAGCGAACTCGCGGGCAGAATCACTGAATCTATCAGGATAGTGAAAGAATCAGGAATCCCCCATCATTTCAGAACAACCGTTGTTCCGGGTTTTGTCTCAATCAAAGTAATAAAAGATATCCTGAAACTGGTGGAAGGTGAAGGAACTTATGTCCTGCAGGGGTTCAGACCGGGTAATACCCTAGATCCG
>DMKD01000317.1 GCA_003454605.1 Spirochaeta sp.
GATTACCTTAGCCATCGTATATGTTTTACCCGAGCCCGTAACCCCCTTAAGGGTTTGCTTCTTCTTACCGGCAATCAAACCTTCAGACAGTTTTTCAATAGCCTGTCCCTGGTCTCCCGCCGGCTCAAAATCCGATTTTACTTTAAATACCTGCATCGTCTATCCCTGTTCTGAGCTAATCCCAGCTAAGGCCCTCGGCGCGTTCAGAGAGCTCAATCTGCAGTGTTTTTTTCTGCCGCTTTCTGATGACGACGACATCGACAACCTCACCTGGAAGATTATCTTCCAGGGCGGTGAACATATCAGCAATGGTGGCAGTCTCAAAACCGTCAATTTCAATTATTATGTCTCCGCCGAGATAGATTGTATCACGGCCGTAGCGTACCGGACGGCTTGTATCTCCGCCGCGGATACCGGCTTTATCGGCATTGCCGTCGCGCGCCAGTTCCGAGACGAGGAGGCCTTTGGTGACCGGCAGTTCGGCATAGCGCACAATATTGCGGTCAAGCTGTATCGGGTTAATGTTTATCCAGCCGCGCTTAACCTCACCGTAGGTAATCAAATCAGGGACAACCCTGATAGCTGTATCAACAGGAACTGAAAAGCCTATGCCTACCGATCCGCCGGAGGGGCTGTAGATCATTGTGTTAATACCTATCATGCGCCCCTGTGAGTCAAGCAGCGGGCCGCCCGAGTTACCCGGGTTAATTGAGGCGTCGGTCTGAATCATGCCCTGAATAACCAGGCCGCTGCTCGTCTTTACCGGCCGACCGAGGCCTGAAACTATACCGACGGTGAGAGTGCGGTCGTAACCGTAGGGGTTGCCGATTGCAAGAACCTTCTGCCCTACACGTAAGTCTGTCGAGGTGCCGAATCCTATGGTTGTAAGGTCTTTGTCCTCAGGATCAAACTTGATTATGGCAAGATCATTCTCCTGATCACGTCCTACGACTTCGCCCTCATGGGTAATGCCGTTGTAGAGGGTTATGAATACCTTGTACGCATCTTCCACTACGTGATAATTGGTAAGCACATAACCCCGGTTATCTATTATCGAACCCGAACCGGTACCGCCTTCCATGGGTACAGGTTCGAGAAAGAAATTGATGCCTATTGTTTCGGTCGAGATATTTACAACAGCCTCATTTAAGCTTTCATATATGCTGATTGTGTTTCGTTCTTCGTCGGAATATGAATCATAATCAGAAACCTGCATCAGCTGTGTATCGGAAATGGCAGACTGCTGAATTTCGAAAACAGGCTCTTTAACGGCATCTGTCATGACATCTGTCTTGGCCTCTGCCGCAACTTCCCTTACCACAGATTCAGAGGGGAATTTGAGTAAACCAAAACCTATTATTAAAAAGAAAGCAAGCAAAACGGCTGAGACGGCAATGATTATCACCTGACCGCGGCTGTACAATTTCATCGGAACTTTCCTCCATCAACTTCTATATAATAAATATAATGTGTATGAAGGGAAATTGCTATAATAAAGAGGCAGAAGCTATGCAATCCTTTTTATAAAAACCTAATGTCTAATGCAATATCTATGTTTAAAAAATATATTTAAACTCCAGAGATACAGTTCCGTTGCCCTCCCAGCTCTTATAGTATGAATCTTTCTCTCCTCCAAAGAATTGACCGCTGAGACCAATCTCATATCCGTCTACCGGATACCATGAGAGTGAGGGATACGCCATCCAGCCTGCCGCCTCAACAAGATATAGTCCAGCCATGCGCAGATTGAACTTATCCCTGCCGAAGGGCATTTCGAGGGCCGGGATTATGGTGGTGGTAGTAGCATTGTTATCATAGGCTGCGGCTGTATTAACATCAGTAAGACCACGATCCTCATAATCTAATACCCAGGATTCAGTCGCCTGCAGGCTGAAAAAGAGATTCGTTCCGGGCAGCAGCAGATCAATACCTGCTAATGCTACAAGACTTGAGTTCCAGTATTCAGGCAGATCTCCTTCGATGTCTTCTGTAAGCCAGCTGCCGATTTCCGTCCGGAATGTGAAAGGTCCTGCAGCCCATCCCGCTTCTATACCTGCCAGGTGGGCTCTGGTATACAGCATAGTAGTATTAGTTTCCCAGAAGGCCGGATCAGCCATCTGGGCAGGGTTCGTCCCGATAAACTCCGACTCAAACCTGTATCCCGGTTCAGGTTTATAACCATAATAATACTGAAATCCGAGGTCCAGAGGACCTAAGCTTGTCGTATATCTAAGGGCGGCGCTGGAACCCGACAGCCCCCCGGGGAGATCTGTGATCAGATTTGGAATCGATGAAGGGTCGATGACTGCCCAGCGTCCGGTTTCAGCAATGCTGTGACCTGAAAATATAGGAACATAGACGAACTCTAACAGCCCGTTTGTGCCTGCATACAGATTCAGCTTAAGCATGGCAACGGCATCCTTCATTTCATTAAGATCTGGAACAACTCCGTCCGACTGATTAAGTGGGTTGAGCGGATCCAGAACATGGTAGCCGTCGCCCTTCCCCCATTCAGCCTTCATCAGCCCGGCCTCAAGGTAGCCGTAATTGAAAAAGTATCTCAGATAAAGTTCATCAAGGATTTCGGTACTGATAATCTCTTCATCCAGATTAATCCGAATCATAGCTTCAAAATCCCCAGAGGAAGGTGCAATCTCAAGGTTCAAGTAGGGCACCGATGTAAGTTCACTTCCCCATCCGTCATCCATATAGGATTTAAGAATAAAACCGGTATTCCCGCTAAAGGAAACACCGCCCGGACTACTATCAATTAGATCAGCAGATTCATCTGCCTCGAAGATATCGCCGAAACCATCATCTGCGGTTATAATAAAAATTGAAACGGCAGCGAATATCAGTAAAAGAAACATTTTTTTTAACATTATGGTCTCCCTGTCTGAAGAAAGTTAGTGGTGAAGTATCCGGGATTGATCGGAATATCATATTTTACCTGGCGCATTTCGAGAACAGTCCTATGATCAGATTCAATGGTAAGCATTATCGTTTTCTCTGCCGACCATCGTCCGTCTATCTGCCTCGGGCCCTCCATAGTAAGCTCTTTGAGCAGTGTTCTACCATCTTCGTCATAGAACTCAACCTTCATTGTCAGGTACGTCTCCTGATCTACCCAGCTAACTATCCGGCCGTAAGATGAATCAGATCCAGCATCAGGGACAGCTTCAACAACCCAGCAGTTTTTGCCAGCTAGCTTTTCTTCTCCAGCAACTATATATTCAGAATCATCGATATCACCAGCACTCATATCGGAATAGTAAAAGTCGGAACCCATGAATGAACCGTCGCGTTCGGCTGCAGCGATTCGTCTGACCTTTCTCAGGGATGGAAGATATATCCATTGGTCATCAGCCCGGTCAGTGTTCTCAACAGTCAAAAACCGGGTATTCTTTATATTTGCCGGTTCCAGAAATAGAGTAATTGTCTTTGTCAGCCCATCTTCATTTAGAGTCAGCGTCTGAACACGTCTCGTAGATTCATTCCCTCTGCTGTCAATGAGGCTCATTCTGATGTCCATTGCCGAGCTGTCCGCCTTTTGATTTTCGATAACTAATTCCATAATATCTCTGCCGGTATCAGCAAATACCGGAGTTGAAATTAAAAGTAGTATAAAAAACACAGGAACTACCTTTCTCATAAGATCTCCCCCGTTAATATTCTGGTTGTTTCTTTCCATGGTATTGTCTCCTTTGTTGATATATTAATTGCGATTGGCAGAACGACCAATGCCGAAAAGGCCGCAAAGACCATTGCCACAGCAAACAGAATTCCCATCTGACGAATTGGGATGAAACTTGAGCCGAGCAGACTGAGGAATCCCAGGGATACTGAAGCTGCATTAAATAGAATCGCTCGTCCGGTAGTGCGATAAACACTGATTAGCGGTGTTGGATTTCCGAAGCTTAGTTCACGTCGGTATGCGGTCATGAAATGAATTGCATAATCGACACCTACACCGACAGCAAGGGCGGCAAGAAGCGATGTAATGATGTCCAGATTGAATCCAAGCACTACCATGAAGCTGAATATTCCCATGAGAGCAAAGACCACCGGAATCATACCGATAAGACCTGCCTTTACTGACCTGAACAGCAGCAGCATAATAAGAAAAACTATGACTAGCGATATACTCAAAGATATCAGCTGGGAGTTAGCAACCAGATCCATCAGAACTACATTGAAGGTAGATACACCCGCAATCTTGTAGGTCCAGCCGTCCGGAATGGAATAGTCCCAGTAATCCTGTATAGCCTGAGTAACCATCCGTATATCCCTGCTTGTTTCCCTGTCCAGCCTGATTGTCACAAGAATTTGGTCGGGCTCAAGCGGATCATTGAGCATCATTTCAAGTGAACCGGAATAAAGAATCATATACTGAGTGAGCAGTTCATGCAGATTATCTTCAGAGCTCAGACCGTATCTTGAGGGTTCGGTAGGTATCTCATTAAAGGTTTCATTTGCTGAAGAGCTATAGGGTTCCGATTCAGTTATCGTTGTGAAGGGTTCAGCATCAGGCTCATCCGTATCACCCCATAACCCGCCATCTGCAAAGAAGTTAATTTCGGTTTCTTCATCTTCAATGATTTCGTAGGGAACTCTATCGGCATTCATAATCATGTTCATACGTTTAATACCGGGAACTACCGACTGTACTGAAGTCACCTGCTCCGCTTCACGGGGCAGCCAATTTTCGAAGGTCTCGAGTTTATTAAGAAATCGCGGCCTAAGGATATCACCCTTTCCGGGAGCTTCAATTACAAGAGAGATATTACCCGTACCCTTAAGTTTTTCATTGAAAGTATTTGTATCCTGGACCATTTTGGATTCTTGTGAGAAAAACTCAATCAGGTTTGTACCGATATTGATCTTCGGCAGCAGGAGTATCGTAGCTCCGAAAATTACAATGCTTAACAGAAGAACTGGAATTCTGCCTTTATAAACGATTTTATTAAATACTCGAATCCAGGCACTTTCTCTGTCACGATCCTCACCTTTCGATGCGTAGCTTATTCCAACCTTCGCAGGACTGAGACCACGCCGGTAGCGGATCCTGATTAATGCAGGTATGAGAATAAAGGTTAATAAAAGAGCAAAGAATATGCCCGCGGCACAAAGAGCTCCGAAAACCTTAAAAGGATTCAGCGGACTGAAAAGCTGGGAGAGAAATCCGGCAGCTGTGGTAACCCCTGCAAGTATTACTGATAAACGTATTCTTCTGCTGACCACATTCAGCATGACAGTAAGCTCATCATAGCTGATACGATCTTCTTTTTCTCCTACAGCCTCGTAGAAATGGGTCATTATATGAATTCCATACGCACTGCCCACGACCAGTAAAAGGATAGGGACAAGGAGGGTCGCCATAGTGAATGTTATCCCGAGTACCCCAATCAGCCCTGTTACCCATATGCAGGTTATAGCCAGCGATATCAGAGGGAAAAGAACCCCCTCAAGTTTCCTGAAAGAAAGGGCCAGAACCAGAATTATCAAAACCGC
>DMKD01000037.1 GCA_003454605.1 Spirochaeta sp.
AAATAGTTGTTCCAATTGCAGCGTTGACCTTACCGATACCGCTTTTTAAAAGAACGATACGTGAATTATAAAGCTCACCGATGTAAAATGTATTTCCAGCCCTTGTGTAGGTTTTGGGTTCATGAAGTTTCTGCTTCAAGAGTTCGATCTCTTCTCCCATTGCACCAATAACGCCGATAGTATCCATTACAACTCCTTCGTCCAATATAATTGAATGCTCAATGCGTATCAATTAGAAATTTAAAATGAAGTTCGGTTATCGGCTATCAATCAGTTTTATGAGTACTATCTTTTTTCTGTGGGAAAAAGGATTTTGCATTAGTAAAATTATTATATAACTGCAAATTAATGAATCTCGGAGTATGTGGTGGTGTTATGGAACATCGCAAGCATCAAAGATATTAATTAAAAATTCGTACTAAAAGCATGTGATATATTACCATTTATGTAAAGTATAACAAAAAAATCTATAATTTAAATGAAAAAAACAATGGAGTTGAAAAAAATTACATTTAAAGTTGATTTCAATATTTTTTTTCCTATAATTCAGAACAGATGATTTGAAAAAGTAAGTTAAAATAATATTCAACGAATTGGAGTAAAAGAGTGAAAAATTGGAAAATGGCCTTAAAAATGGTTTTTGGATTCGGTCTGGTGCTGGTTTTTTTGATTGCATCTGGGGGCATGTCTATTGTTGGAATTTCAGGAATCATTGGTAATGCCGAGATAGTAATTGATGGAAATAAACTCGATGGCTTACTCGCACAGAAAGAGGTAGAGCACTTGAACTGGGCAGGTGAAATCAATGCGCTGCTGACAGATGATAATGTAACGGAGTTGGATGTACAATTGGATGATCATGAATGTGCTTTTGGTAAATGGCTGTATGGTGATGGACGAAAACAGGCGGAGGCATTAGTTCCCAGTCTTGCCCCTCTATTAAGCGCAATTGAAGAACCTCATAGGAAGCTGCATGAATCAGCCGGACTGATTAAAGATGAATTCGTACAGGCTGATTTAAATATACCATCCATACTACGCGAGAGAGAGATAGAACACCTTAATTGGGCAGCTGAAATTCGAGATGCACTTCTTGCCAAAGACAGTTCTTTGTCTGTCCAAACCGACCCCCAAATGTGTGGTCTTGGAAAATGGCTGCAGACTGAAGCTGCATTGAAAATGTATAATAACGGTTCTGAAGAGTTCAAAGCTGTTTGGGATGAGATGCTTGATGATCATGACAAGCTGCATAAATCAGCTATTATACTGAATGATTTGATGGCTACTGACCAGGCTGCAGCACTGAAATATTTTAATGATAATACTTTGGTTAATCTGGACAAAACTGTTACAGCTCTTAAATCCATGCGGAATTCCGCGGAAAAAGATATTGAACATATGTTGAATGCAACGGCGACCTATGCCAGTGAGACCCAACCAGCTCTGAAAGCAGTTCAGTCGGATCTTAATTCTATCCGTTCTGAAATGAGAAATAATATTATGACGGATGAACAAATGATTCAGGCTGCAAATACTACACGAACTATGGTACTTATGATTGGAATCATAGCTTTGATTGCAGGAATTTTACTGGCAATAATAATTACAAGAGGAATTACTGTACCGTTAGCTACCGGAATCAGTTTTGCTAAAGAATTATCAAAAGGTAACCTTACAGCCAGTATCAATATAAACAGGAAGGATGAAATCGGTCAGCTTGCAGCTTCTCTTGAAGGGATGAAGGAAAGTCTCTATCAAGTTGTAGTAAGCGTCCTTTCCGGATCAGACAATGTTTCATCCGGAAGTAACCAGCTGAGTGCTACTTCCGAACAACTGTCTGAGGGCGCTACAGAGCAGGCTGCTGCAGCAGAAGAAGTATCAGCATCTATGGAGGAAATGGATTCCAGTATTAGTCAGAACGCTGATAATGCAGAACAGACTGAGGTCATCGCACGTGACGCAGTCAAAGTTGTGGCTGAAGGCAGTGAAGCAGTAGTGCATACGGTTACTGCAATGAATGAGATAGCTGAAAAAATCTCAATCGTTGAGGAGATTGCCAGGCAGACGAACCTTCTGAGTCTGAATGCGGCCATTGAGGCGGCAAGGGCCGGTGAACACGGAAAAGGTTTTGCGGTTGTTGCATCTGAAGTTGGAAAGCTTGCATCACAGAGTAAAAAGGCAGCAAATGAGATTTCAGAATTGACTATAACAAGTGTTAAAACGGCAGATAAAACCGGTGAACTCATGAAGGCAATTGTCCCCAAGATACAGAAGACTGCAGATCTTATTCAGGAAATAAACGCTTCGAGCAGTGAACAGAAGTCAGGCGCTAATCAGATTACCCAAGCACTCTCACAACTGGACACAGTTGTTCAGCAGAATGCATCAGCGTCGGAAGAATCAGCAGCAATGGCTGAAGAGCTTTCAGCACAAGCAGAAAAGCTTCAAGAGGTGATGACATTCTTTACAATCAAAAGAAATGAGAGAGTCGGTACTGCCAGGGTCACAGTAAAGCAGCCTTTAATTGAAGCTTCGCAAAGAGCTGAATCAAGGATAGACTCGGAAATGCTTCAAGTTGTAGATACACAACCTAGTACGGTTGCACAATCTGTTGCTATGGAAATGATGGAAAATAAAGATGCTGATAGTGATTTTGAAGAGTTTTAATGAAGAACTAGCTGTTTACAAAAGAGGAATAGAATGACCGATATTATTACAGAAAATCAATTTGTCACATTTAGGGTGAAAGAAGAACTTTACGGAATAAATGTTAATAATACTAAAGAGATACTTGAAATACCAGAAATTACAAAAGTTCCGGGAATGTCCGATTTGGTAAGGGGTGTTATCAATATAAGAGGTTCTGTTGTTCCAGTTTTGGATCTAAAGATGAAATTCGGATTTGAAAATACAGAGTTTACGCAAGATGCAGTGATCATTGTTACCGAGATAGCCCGGGAGGATGAAATGATTTCCATAGGCTTAATTGTAGATGCTGCAAGAGACGTTGTTACGCTTGAAGACGGGCAAATTGAACCACCGCCCAAAATGGGCATATCTAAAGATAATAATTACTTGTCGGGTATGGGGAAGGTTGATGACAGATTCATAATTATTCTTGATATTGATAGAATCTTATCAGATGAAGAATTAGATGTTATAAAACATACTGAGGAATAAAGTTAAAGAAGAAACAAATGTAGAAGTGAAATATTTGTAATATCTGTTTGGAAGCATGTATGATACCAGAAGATGTGAAAGAACAGATACATCGT
>DMKD01000047.1 GCA_003454605.1 Spirochaeta sp.
CGTCGGAATAGGTCGGAATGGAGATTATCAACATGAAGGCTGCTGCTGTGAGTGTGAATCTTTTTGTTTTAGACATTATTCAGCCTCCTCTAAAAGTCTGTCCGCCTCGACAGCCCATTCCGTTCCAGGATAATGGGTTTTAAGGCGTTTAATCAGTTCTTCCGCGTCTTCGCGGCTTCCGGCAAGGACAGCCGTATCGGCAGCCCTGTACAGAGCCCTCGCTGAAGAATCTTTATCAGCGGGATTTATACCGGCAGTTTCGACAAAGGCCTTAACCGCTTTGGGAAAGTTATTCTGTCTGTAATAGTATTCTCCGATGTAAAACTG
Organism: Spirochaeta sp.; assembly: GCA_003454605.1. Lineage (GTDB taxonomy): Bacteria > Spirochaetota > Spirochaetia > UBA9216 > UBA9216 > Thalassospirochaeta. The sequence continues at coordinate 328 of DMKD01000047.1, forward strand.
TGCGTCGGCTGCGGCTGCGGGATCTTCGGCAGCATGCCCAGCCACCTGTGTGAGCATTGACATTGCAGGCTTCAGATCTGATCCGCCCATAGATATATAGAGAGCTGAAAGTTCAATCATCGCCAGGCGACCCTCAGAACTGCCTGCGCCGCCCTCTCTTGTGATTATCACATTGAGTTCAGCCTCACGCTCGGACAGACCGTTTATGAGCAGTCTCAGCTTTTCAGATTCATTCGCGGCGGTTGCCGCACGATCGGTGCCGGGGTATTCAAGCCGGCATTGCTCATACATAGAAAGTGCTGAACTGAAGTCATCAGCATCGGCATACACCTCTGCAGTTTTCAGCATTGCAGGCGCGCGGAATATCGATTCCCGGTAATTGTTAATGATATTCTCCCAAAGCAGAGCTGCACCGAATCCTTCTCCGTTTTCACGCAGGGACATACCGCCCCAGTACAGGGCAGCGTCGTACATAGTGCTGCGAGGATAATTTCTCCTGAAGTCATAATAAGCCGCGGCAGCAGCTGAAAAGTCGTTATTGTCATAATAGAGCTCACCCCGGCGGAACATGCCTTCCTCAGCGAGTCTGCCGCCGTATTTATGATATAGAAACTCGTAATCGGACGCAGCCTGTTCTGCATCGCCCATTAACGCATGAATGGCAGCTTTTTCAAATAGCGCATCATCGGCAAGCTGAGAGTCTTCGTTCTCTCTTGTAATTTCAGCGAAGATAGACACAGCTTCACGGTAGCGTTCGAGTGCGGCGAGGTTCTTCGCGTACATAAAATGTCCGCGCTCATCATCACCGGCAAGTCCTGCATATTTCAGGAAATATGCCGATGAGGATTCATAGTCACCGAGGATGTAGCCGCACCAGCCTGCAAGATAAGCGGCCTCCGTCGCCGATGGGGAATCAGGATGGTTTTCAATCAATTCGTCAAATACAGACATCGCATGGAGATATTCAACATCGCGGTATAATGCCCAGCCCTTATAAAACAATGCATAGGGATAGATTTCCGCAAGACCTGCTTCCTCTGTATTTACAGGACTGATAAGTGAAAGTTCATTGACTGCACGGCCGTAGTCAGAAACGGCAATAGACGATAGCCCGCTGAGATAAGACGTCAGCAGATAAGCCGACAAATGATTATCACGCACATCCGATCGCCACTTAAAATCAACCGATTCAACAAGAAGCGTTTCATAGTCTTTCAGCATAAACCTGAGACGAAACAAATCCAGTGAAGCTGCGACATCCTCCGGCTGGTAATCGAGATATCTTATCAGCTTATCTGCAGCGCTCTTATAATCACCTTTCTTTTTGAGAAGAATAGATTCGAGGCGCAGAAGTGAAGCGGTTCTATCACCGCGGCTGTCTGCTGAATATGCCCGTCCTACCCATTCAAGCGCTTCATCGATACGTTCATCCTTATAGCTTATGAACGATTTCAGATATGCTGCTTCATAAAAGAATGTCGATTCGGAATAATCTTTAAAAAACTCATCGAGACGGCTCTCAGCCTTTCCTAAAAAACCCGATCGGGCATATAATTCAGCGAGCCTGACAAGGATCCCGGAACGATGATCATCAGACTCCGACAGATATATTTCCAGCAGCTCGACTGCTCTGTCGCTCTTCCCTCTGCGCTCAAGCAGTTTCGAATAATAAAGCGGCACGAGTCCGCTTATAAGTGAAGGTGAAGAAGTATCCCAGATTGTCAGAAAATATTTTTCAGCTGTATCAATATCACCCGAATTGTAAGACGCTATTCCTATTCGCATTCTAAAATCCTGAAGAATATCCGGTTTACCTTTCAGATCTTTTTCCGCATCCCGAAGCAGACCGGTAAGCTCATCTGCTCGGCCCAGCTTCCCATAGATAGTAAAAAGTCTCTGCCAGGCAACGCTCATGACCGGATCATCAACTTCGACAAGCATCGAGTACAGCTCTTCGGCACCGGCGATATCCCCGGAGCCATATCTGGCTTCAGCCTCGTAAAGAGCCAGTCTGTTACTGTACTCGGGGCTTATGGAATCACCAGAAATTTCAGCTGTAAGTTCAAGCAGGCTTTTGTATTTCCCCTGTTTCAGATAAATTGAACCCAATAGAGCAGCGATATAACCGTCATCTTCAAAATCTTCTCTATCAAGCAGCAGTTCAAGAGAGTAGGCCGCATCGTCGGTTCGTCCGAGCTGCTGATAGCTCATTGACCGGTAAAGATAGGCCTCTGAGGCCGGCGCCCCGCTGCCGTCCGCAATATATTCATTAAAATAGTCGGCGGCATCCTGAAAATCACCGAATTCAAGGGAGATCCTTCCCTGCCAGAAAGGAACCATCTCTATGTAGCCGGTTGAAGCATAGCTCTCTCTGATATTGCTGAACAGCTCTAAAGCATCAGGTTTACGCCCCAGCTGATAGAAACATACAGCCCGTTTGAACTGAGCATCCGGAACATCGGGGGAAATACGGTTTTCAGCAATAAATCTGGAGTATAAATCCAGGGCCGCGGCATAGTTTCCACTTTTATAACGGCCCTCAGCCTCTCTAAATAATTCTTTGTCTGCCCCGAAACCCGAATAAACAGCAGCGAGTAAAAGGATCAGTAATAGTGCAATTCTTTTCATATCTTTGAAAGGGTACACCCAGGCCGGCTAATTTTCAATATTTTTGTACGTTTTACCTGTCGATATTTGGCCTTAAGTGTATCATACAGCTCTATCTTCTGAAATAACTGCCTGAACCTAAAGAAGGCTGAGATATGAGATCCGGGAAATTAAATCCGGCCCCCGTTTTGATCCGTGTAAGATGTACATGAGCATCAGGGTAGCGTTCAGCAAGAAGATCCGCACTGCTTTCAAAATTCCTTTCGAAAATCTGATCTTTAAAACCGCCGGCGGAATCAATCAAGGGGACAAGAACTGCCGTATGTATATGCTGCTGCAGGATCGGTTCTTTACCCCATGATTCGTTTACTGATGCGAGAAAAATATTCTGAGGTTCATTAACCGCGAGGTAATACATTATCAGTTTGAGCTCCTCAATAGGGAAACCGATATCCTCAGTATATGTAGCCCATGGGACATCCCTGACATCGGCTGATTTGTAATCGAGCTCGGTTTTTCTTTGCTCCTCAGCAATAGAGACCGCAATATTTCTCGTCCAGTCCAAGCCAAAATACGGGTCACGGTCATCCTCATGCCTGGCGCTCCATCTATTTCCGCGCTGTTCGAGATGCTTTGATTTAAGATCGCTTATCGACATATAATCACCGGTTTCACTCCAGTACAGGCCGTCGCCTACCCACTTCACAAAGCCTGAACAGTTGAAGCCCTGTGAGTTCTTTAACTGAGGGCTGAGATCATCAATATACACAAAGGTACCGTCGTAATCCATTGCCCCGTCATCAACATCATTGATGAGTGAAAGGTTTGCTCTTATCTCTTTGCTGAGTTTATTTTTATCCTCATAAAGATATGAGGCTGTATCAGGAAAAATCAAATCCCAGTCAATAATCCCGGCAGAAGCATCGATAATTTCACTGAACGGTTCAACCAGCACGTCGGCAAAACTGAAAGGCAGATTTACATCCGAATAGATAGTCTTGCCGTAGAGGACCAGTTCCATCATCGCACGGTCATCAAGAGGATAGAGACGAACATAACATTCTGTATGATTTTTAAGAAAAACTTTTATCTGAATAAATTTACCGTCTTCAAGGTTCCGTTTTATGATGTATGTGCCCTTACTGTATATCGGGTAGCGGCCGTTTGATTCATTTATGAATAATTGGTAGAAGCTGTCGTTCTGCACACGTACCTTGAATGAGACAATCGAACCGTCCGTCAGCTGCTCAATCAGCTGTTCTCCTACGCTTAGAACATCGCTTGTCGGGGCTGTGATCAGCTCACGCATCCGGGTTCTGGCTTCATGATTTTCAGGAAAGGCAAAGAGGCGGCATGATGCTGAGATAATTATCAGAATAAATAAAATACGTTTCACATATTGATTATCGACAGATGCGGCGGGAATAAAAATTGTTATTTATCTTTCATCTCATCTATTTTAATTGAAAGATTCACAAGGGTTTCACGAAGCGCGTGCACCGAAGCTTTTACATCAACATTATCCTGGGACAACTCGGTCCAGAGTTTTTGTTTTGCACCATCGATCGTAAATTTTTCATCATGAAGAAGATGTTTGATCCGAAAAAGAATATTGACATCGTTTTTTGTATACTGCCTTTTACCGCCCCGATCTTTTCGGGGATTAACTATTTCAAACTCCTGTTCCCAGTATCTGAGAACATGGGGTTTTACTTCCAGCAGTCTGCAGATTTCTCCGATAGTCAAAAAATCCATATTGCGTTTGCTTTTTAATCCCTGAATTCCATATTGATAGGTACCGACGGCAGTCCGAAATCCTGGCGAATCATATTAAGTATATACCGCTGATATGATTCAGGAAAACCTTTCCTGGTATTAACAAACATCAGGAACTTTATAGGTTCTGCGCTGACCTGACTCATATATTTTATTTTATACCGCCCCTTCTTTGAGCGGGGAGCTTCGGTTTCCTCAACCCAGTCTTTTAAATGACTATTCAGAGTTGATGTATCCACCCTCTTGCCAAGCTGATGTTTAACCTTCAGCACGGTATCAAGCAGTTCTTCCATACCTTCATTCTCAAGTGCCGAAAGAGCAACAATCGGAGCAAAATTCAGAATCGGAAAGAGGAACTTTACTCTGTCCGAAACAGCTTCAAATGCATTAGGGACTTTAGACTGCAGGTCCCACTTGTTAAGCACGATGATCACCCCCTTCCCTTTCCGGACAATGAGGTTTGCGATCTTTTTATCCTGATCCGATAATCCTTCAATAGAATCGATCATCAGCAGTACTACATCCGATTCATCTATGCTTTTTATTGCCCTGTTCACCGAATAATATTCAACTGATTCGCTTACCTTTTTCTTACGTCTGATTCCGGCAGTATCCAGGACCCTGAATTTCCGGTTTTTAAATGAGAAAAAGCCTTCCACAATATCCCTGGTAGTGCCGGGAATATCTGATACTATAGAAGAATTCTTCTGTGTAAACAAATTAGTCAAGGTCGACTTTCCGGTATTCGGCTTACCAAGAACAGCAAGATTTATGGTCTTGTCTTCGACTTCTTCAGCTTCGGCTTCTTCATCGGCTAAATCCTTCACTCTGTCATAGACTGCATCAATCAAATCACCGTAGCCTAATCCGTGTGAAGCAGAAACAGGATAAACCTTATCGAAGCCCAGGGAATAGTAATTCCAGATTTGATCTTCTTTTTCGGGGCTGTCTACCTTGTTCACAACAAGCATCAGTTTGTCAGAATAGGGGCGCATTTCCTCTATAAAGGTTTCATCTTCTGATGTTGTTTCTTTGAGATCAAGAAGGAGGATAACAAGATCGGCTTCTGCAATAATCTCTAGAGACCGCTTAACAACAAGGTCGTCGAGCACTTCCTGATCAAGTTTATAACCGCCGGTATCAACGAACTTGATCTCCAGGCCGTTTATCTCTGCAATTCCTTCAACGGGATCACGGGTTACACCCGGAGTGGGATCGGTTATCGCCTTGCGCGATCGGATTATTCTGTTAAAAAGTGTCGATTTACCGACATTGGGTCTTCCTGCGATAGCTACTACAGGTTTTCGACCTGCCGTATGATTATTGTTTGAGGTATTCGAAACGCTCATCCATCCATCCTCTTACGAAACGGTCAATCTCATGGTAGGTTTTCATTTCGAATATTGTACCTACAAGCTCTTCGGCTTCCACCATTGAGACTGATCGTATAATGTTTTTTATTTCTGGTATGCTGAAGGAGCTCATGCTGAATATATCCAGTCCCAGCCCAAGCAGGATTACTGCTACATACGGATCACCGGCCATCTCACCGCACATTGCAACAGGAATCGACTGTGAATGTGCACCCTCTATGATAGTCTTCAGAAGCCGGAGAACTCCGGGATGAAACGGCTCATACAGATATGCAATTTTTTCATTGCCTCTGTCAACAGCAATTGTATACTGAATAAGGTCATTTGTTCCGATTGAGAAGAATTTTACCCTGCGGGCAAGAATATCAGCAGTCAATGCGGCTGAAGGTACCTCGATCATGATTCCAAGAGGAACATTACTGTTAATTTCAGCCCCTTCCTTCTCAAGCTCATATTTAACAAGCTCATAGAATTCCAGAACCTGATCAAGCTCTTCTACGCCGGAAATCATTGGAAACATTATCCGTAAATCACCGTGCACGGAGGCCCGCAACAGGGCTCTAAGCTGGGTTTCAAAAATATCCTTTCGAGTCATACAGAAACGGATTGATCTCCAGCCCAAAATGGGATTGCTTTCTTCAAAATATCCAACGCCCGGAAGCATTTTATCGCCCCCGAGATCGATAGTCCTTATTGTAACGGGTTTATTTCCCATAGAGGATAAAACCTGGCTATAAGCCTCGTACTGTTCCTCTTCTGATGCAAGTTTTCCAGGCTGCAGAAAGAAAAATTCAGAACGATAAAGTCCTACGCCGTCAGCACCGTGGGATAAAACAGATTCGGTTTCCTCCGGAATCTCAATATTTGCCTTAAGTAATATTTTTTTTCCGTCTTTGGTCTCAGCGGGAAGCATATTGAGATTAAGAAGTTCA
>DMKD01000108.1 GCA_003454605.1 Spirochaeta sp.
CTCACTATAGGCAAGACCAGTTACTCGCAGGGGAATTTCCCGGCAGCACAGGCTGTGCTTATCAAGGCCCAAAGCAGATGGTCGGATACGAATGTAGAACTGAATTCTGAGGTTGAATACTGGCTTACTCTCACTCAGACAGCATTATCGGTTACGTCAGGCCGAATCATCACCGCAACAGATCCGCTATATCCCGAGATGAACCAGTTCCTGAATCAGGCAAGAGCTGATTTCCAGGGTGCAAAGATTGAATACGACAGGGGAAGGAATTCAGAGGCTGATATCTATTTTACCAAGGCTGAACAGAGTCTTCTTTTTGTACAGCAGTTCTTCCCTTTTAATGAAGAAGCCAGAGTCCTGAATTTGAGAATCAGTCAATATAGAGATCCTGAGCAGTTTGAGGAGATCTTCGGACGAGATTTTAAGACAGCAAAAAATCTGATTAGCTCAAACCCTCAAAAGGCATATATAGATCTTAAGGACCTGGAAGCAATCTATCCTGATTATCCGGGACTACAGTCTGCGATAACCGAAGCAGAATATGCATCGGGCATAAAAGTTAGGCCTCCTGATACCAGAAAGCTTGCACGAAGCACCGAGCTCTATAATCTCGCATATAGTATTGTCAGCCGGAGTATCCGTTCGGAATTCAATGTAGCGCTCAGCTATCTTGATGAAGCAATCAGTCTTAATCCGAATAATGATGATGCAATCAGGCTGAAAGACCGTATATCGACTGATGTCGGAGGAACAGCGACCGCCGTGATGTCCAACACTGATCAGCAGCTGTATAATGAGGCTGTAAGTGAATATACTGCGGGTAACTACCTGAAAGCGCGGATAATAGTAGAAACCCTGCTGAAAAATCCTGATAATCAGCGTAACCCGAAACTGCTTGATCTGCAGGAAAGGATTGAAAGAACGAGATGATATTGAGAACAGAAAAAAATATGCTAAAATTACTTTCATTTGCACTTCTCGTTTTATTCCTGACTCTTTTTCATACCAGCCCTGTTTTTGCTCAGGATTTTTACTGGGAGGGAGAGCAGTCGATCGTTGATAGCGGAGCAGGGTTTTCTCAGTCTGCTGCAGGCGGCAACCTTATAGCCTCGATTTGGCAGGAAAAGTTCAACGCCGACGAGGACGGCGGTGAATTCTATCTTTCAATGGTTTCATCCACCAACGGTGAAGATTGGAAAATGAGGAACCGCATTCTCGGACCTTATAATTATACAGGAAATGAAAGTTATTTTTTCTCCCTCGTTATAGATGACGAGGGCATCATCACTCTTGCGGTATCAGAAGATGATAATACAGTCAGGCTTTATAGATCTTCAGACGGTGGAGCGAGCTTCTCTCAAATCTACAGTTCTGATCCCTTCCCTGTGAGAATAAGTCCGAGACTGTCTCAGAGAGAGGACGGCGGATTAATCCTTTTTGTCACTCAGGAATCAGTTCAGGATAATTTCGGATCATTGGGGATATATTATTCGGTATCGGATAACGGCAGAATCTGGTCGGATTATCAGGCTCTTGCCCCTGAAACAGAGCTAAAGGGGAACTTCCTGCCGTCGCATACATCCTACAATGGCCGCGAATTTGTCGTCTTTCAGGCATTCAATATCGGCTCAACATCGACCTTCCAGCTATATCTAAAATACAGCAGTGACGGCGGCCGCAGCTGGTCTGAACCCCGTTACATTTCAGGTTTTACCGATACAGAAAATGATCTATGGGACGGCGATCCCTATGTATTCGACAACCAGAGGCCTTTTTTGACGGGAACACCCACCGGGGTGAGCCTTGTCTGGGAGAGGGGCTACGGCGGAGGCAACCCGCAGGTGTATTACAGCCGTATAGGCTACAGCGGCAGCATGACAATGACACCCGAGCAGGTCAGCAGAGGAACTGCAGAATGCCGTTCTCCGCGGCTTACTACTTATAATGGGAGTGATTATATAATCTGGTTCGATAACCGTGTCGGAGATTATCATAACATAATGGCGAAAAAAGACGGGCTTTTCTGGTCCGATAACGACTTGAACTATATCACCGACGGCTCATCGATATTCGGAAATCTTCTGGTAAGCAGCGGCGATTTGTTCGTGCTCTGGGAAAACGAGTACCGTGAGCGTAAAAGGCTGATGATGCTGGCGCCTGATAAAACTGTCGTTAAACCGGTGCTCAGAGGGGCTGACTTTGTAGCCGGGAGAGCTGCAAGTCAGGACCTATACACCGTCAGATGGAATTCTCCTACTGATTCATCTGGAATTGCCGGTTATGCTTACAGCTGGGGGGCTGACAGGGAGACTGTTCCCGAGCAGAAGCTGCAGATGCTTGACCGCAACAGATCTATCGGAGTTGATATATCAGGGGACGGCAGCTGGTATTTCCAGGTCATAGCACAGGATTACGCCGGAAACTGGTCAGAACCTGCTGTGATTGAGATCGTCCGTGATACTACGCCTCCGGGGAAGGTCGTTTTTACTGAACAGGAATTGGACGGCAACGGGGCAATGCTGTCTAATACTTCTTCAATCATATGGCAGCCGCCTGAAGAGGATGATCTGGCCGGTTACAGCTACAGCCTGCAGTATATCGGCTGGTGGAACTGGGACGGTGATACCGAAGCGCTGAATTTTAAAACTCCAGCGGCAAGAATCCTTACTGACGAGCTTGAATACCCTTTCCGTAACATGGATAACGGTTTGTGGGCTCTGAATGTGCGGGCTGTGGATAATGTAGGGAATATCGGCGACACTGAAACTCAACTGTTCAGGCTGAATAAATATATACCTGTCACCTATATCACATCAATTGACAGTGAACGTGATGATCTCGGGACTGTTATACTTGAGATCACCGGCCGCGGTTTTTCAGTAGGCGGCGAGATTCAGCAGGTAATTCTCGACCGGGACGGTGCAGAACCCTATGATTATATCTACAATATTGGTGACGAACTTTATAATGTTGAAAACGATCGCTACATCAGCGGTCCGATAATTGAAAATATTGATGCCGGAGATTACAGAATCGGTTTGATTCATCCGGCCCGCGGATTGTATTTTACAAAGTCCGCAATTGGAATCGAATCATCCGGAACAGTCAAGCTGGGAGATTTTGCATCTATACCGATTCCGGAAATGTCTGTTGTACCTGAACGACGGTTTACTCTGCCGTTCAGGTACATCCTCATCGGCATGATCATGCTGCTTCTCGTCTTTCTGTTTGTTTTTACAGTTAGAAGAACGGCCGTGCTGATGTCCGAGGCCCGCATCCTACAGCGTCAGGCAGCTGCACTTATTGAAGGCGGACCGGTTACCATTGAAGAAAAACGAAAGAGGGTTGCTCAAATGTCAAAAATACGCATGGGACTGAGATTCAAAATTGCTCTGCTCTTTACTATCCTTGTAATGCTTATAGTTGCAATGATATCTATACCTGTCGCTTTTATTACCTCTGAGAATCAGCAGAAGATTCTGGCATCTGGACTGGAGGACAGGGCTGAAGTTCTTCTTGAAAGTATTGCTTCAGGTTCAAGAACTTTTCTTCCTTCAGAAAATATAATCGAACTCAGCACTCTGCCGGCACAGATGTCCGCTCTCGGTGATGATGCGGTCTATGTCACTATTACATCGAGGGGGGTGGAGAGCTCTGAAAGCTATGATCCTGATAAATATGATTATGTCTGGGCTACGAACGAAGAGCGCCTGACTGAGGTTTTCGCCGGTGCGGGAAGCTTCCTCATGGAAGATGCGGTCGCCGGTGTCGCAGATGAGCTGTCTTCGCTGATCAATGAGCAGGCCGGCGCAAGAGTTGACGGTATCGTAATAGAAATTGAGCGGCTAAACCAGCAGGTTGAACCGCTTGTCGAACAATTCATAAGGACAGGAAACACCGAGGCTGGGGATGCAATTGATCAGATTCAGGATGAACTGAGGGAGCTAGATACCGAACTTAATGTCAGACTCTATGAAATCGGAAATCAAGTTGCAAGTTATCCGGAATATAATTCAGAAGAGCTTTCAACTGAAATCACAGATTATACCTTCTATAAGCCGATTGTTTTCAGAAGCCAGAATGATAACTCATACTTCCGAGGTCTTGTGCGGCTCGGCATCTCAACCGAAGGTATCCTGGCTGCAATCGCCGATTCAACATCGGCAGTTATCAGGCTCATATCGGTAATTGCCGCTGCTGCGGTTGGTCTGGGTATCATTGCCGCCCTCATTCTTGCTGCAATCATTATCCGTCCTATCAATCTGCTTGTGCGTGGAGTCGAACTGATTCGTGATACAGAAGATAAAGCAGATCTCAAAGGGCATGAAATAAAAGTAAGAACCCGTGATGAGCTGGCAGTACTTGCTGAAACTGTAAATCAGATGACCAATGGACTGGTAGAAGCTGCTGAGGCAAATGAAATGCTGATGGGTGGTAAAGCCGTTCAGAAGAACTTCATCCCGCTTAATGCGGATAAAACGGGGAGAAAGCTTTCAATCGGTAGTGATGAAAATGATAATATTGCTTTCTTCGGTTACTATGAAGGAGCAAGGGGTGTTTCGGGAGACTATTTTGATTTCAGAAAGATTGATGATGTACATTGGGCTGTTATAAAATGTGATGTTGCGGGTAAGGGAGTTCCGGCCTCACTTATCATGGTTGAGGTTGCAACTATCTTTCTTAGTTTTTTTCGTAACTGGACGGCTCCTAAAAATAAGGCTGGGAAATCACTTCCTCCAAATATTTCTGAATTGACCTACAGCATCAATGATCTTGTCGAGCAGGTAGGTTTTACAGGCCGTTTCGCAGCATTCACTATTGCTATTATCAATGAATCAACCGGAGAAACCTACTTTTGTCATGCTGGTGATAATCTTGTTCATCTCTACGACAAGCAGCAGAAAAGAATGATTAAGAAGGAACTGCCGGAAGCTCCGGCCGCGGGTGTTTTTGAATCTGATATGGTGCGTATGGGGACCGGGTTTGTTCAGATTAAAGACAAACTCAATCCGGGTGATGATCTCATGATGTTCACCGACGGCCTTGAGGAAGCACAAAGACTTCTGCGGGACTCATCATTTAATGTAATTAAGTGGGAACCGAGTGAAGCTGAAGAGAAAGAGTTGCCTGATACTGTATCTGCGATAGACGGATTTGAGGAATTCGGTCTCTTTCGAATGCAGACCATGATAAACTCCCTGAAAGAGGGCGGGCAATTCAGTCTTGAGAAATATAATAATCCTGTAGAGAATGAAAAGCTCAACTTCGATTTTTCTGAATGTACAGGTTCTATCGAAGAGATAGTTTTAGCCTGTATTTCAGTTGAAAGAATTTTCAGACTCTACCGTAGTCCGGAAACCGGTCCTGATGACAGGATACTCGTAGACAAGGCTATTGTTGCCTTCCTCAAAAAGCATTTTAAAGGTTGGAATGATTATTTCAACCACCCTCTGCCGGTCAGTGATGAGGATCAGTACGTGACCTTCACTAATCTTAAAGAGGATGTGCAGTTTGACGACCTTACAATACTGGGGATTAATAAAAAGTAATGCAGAAGTTTTATTGTGATAATTGCGGAACAAAGGTAAGTAAAAACGCAGCAAAGTGTCCCAAATGCGGGAGATTTTTTAAATCGGTAAGATGTCCGTCATGCGGCCTTACCGGAAGTCCGGACATCTTTGTAAACGGATGTCCGTCCTGCGGTTATGCCGGAGAAAACAGCAATGAAGGTTTCAATTTTTATGATATCGATGAAAAATTTAAACCTGATCGCAGGCCTAAAAGAGACGGTACCGGCCGATTTTTTTCAGAACATTTCTATAAGCGGGCAATCCCTGTTCTCTTTATTGTGATAATTCTACTTATTATCATCCTGCTCAAGACTGGATGGTAGATCCGCTCCGATGGAAACCGCATTCCATAATGATTCATCGGGAAGCGGTGCAGTGAAACTGCGCCTTTCACCCGAACGCGGATGGTCGAAAC
>DMKD01000030.1 GCA_003454605.1 Spirochaeta sp.
CTTATCGATGATATCGGGTAATTATAGATATCAGATTATCATAAGGACCGATAACTTTAAAATGATACATTCGCTTCTCAAGGGCGCTCTGGGTCAATTCAATCCGCCTTCAGGGGTGTATCTTGAAGCTGATGTTGATCCGGTCAGCCTACTATAGTATTATACAGCTATAATAGATGTAGTTACTGTAGGTTCTGCCTACGAAGAGATATTGCACAAACAGGCAGCTGTGGTTGCCGATATTGATGAACGGATAGTGAGACTTACTCAGGAAATGATTGACTCATTATCGATCCATAAGGGTATAGGCCTGGCCGGACCTCAGGTTAATGAACAGCTTCGACTGTTTGTTACTCATGCCACCGGAGACATCCCGCGCGTATTTATAAACCCTGAGATAACAATGACCTCCAACGATCTGGTCCCCTATGAAGAGGGCTGCCTCAGTGTTCCCGGAATATATGCTGATGTGATGCGGTCTGAGGAAATTCAGATACAGGCCTGGAATGAGAATGGTAAGCCCTTTACCCTTGATGCCGACGGAATCCTTGCCCGTGTTATTCTGCATGAATATGATCATCTGCGCGGCAGGCTCTTTATTGACAAACTTAGTGAGAAAAAACGTGAACGACTAATGAAGACCTATAACAGGAAAAACGGAAATTAATCCATGAAAGTATTTTTTGCCGGAACCCCCGGTATTGCTGTACCTGCACTCGAACGCCTTCATAAAGATCATGAAATTGTAGGAGTGCTTACCAATCCTGATCGCGGAAGCGGCCGGGGCAGAGGCGTCGCCTGCAGCCCTGTAAAACTTGAAGCGGATAAACTAGGCATAAAAACCTTTCAGCCGGAGGTCATTGATCAAAGTTTCATAGATGAGGTAAAAGGCCTGGGGGCTGAGATACTTGCTGTTGTCGCCTTCGGAAAGATATTCAGAAGGGAATTCATCGACATATTTCCACTAGGCGGACTGAATGTTCATCCGTCTCTGCTTCCTAGATATCGCGGCGCAAGCCCTATTCAAAGCGCATTGCTCAGCGGTGATAATGATACCGGTATCAGTATTCAGCGGCTGGCACTCAAGATGGACAGCGGGGCTATTCTGAAGCAGGAGCGATATACCTATAAAGGTGATGAAACCGGAGAATCCCTCACCGCTTATTTTTCGGTTAAAGGTGCTGAACTTCTTTCAGAGGTTATCACAGACCTTGAAAACGGAACATCTGCGGAATGGGAACAGAATGCAGATAATGCTACATACTGCTCATATATAAATAAAGAAGATGGTGAGATTAACTGGAGCGATTCGGCTGCCGCTGTTGAGCGTCGATTGAGGGCTTTTACCCCCTGGCCTGGAATCTATACATTTTTTAATGAAAAAAAACTTAATATTCTTGAAGCAAAGGTTTATAATGCTGAATCTGCTGAAGAGGCTGCCCCCGGCAGGGTTGTCGGGATAGATAAAAATGTCGGAGTTCTGGTAAAAACGGGGGAAGGAATTCTTTCTGTTCAGAAACTTCAGCTGCAGTCAAAAAAGGCTCTGGATTGGAAATCATTTCTCAATGGAGTCAAAGATTTCCGTGATGCTGAACTTGGAGGAAAATAGTGGGACCGCTTGGTGAAAAATTGAAAAACCTGATATTCGGAGGAAGCCATGATCCGGATAAACGGTTTTACCGAACCTTTATGGTTTTTGCAATCGGAACAATAATCATAATGGTTATTGCCGGTTTAACAACATTTTTTCTCACCCTAAAAGGTGTTGAGCAGACTATGGTGCCGGACGTAACTGGAATAGAAATCGAGAATGCATTAGTTGAACTTGAAGAAAAGGCTCTATATTCGAGCGTTCAGCTCCGCTATACTCAGAACATAGAGGATAAAGGTCTTGTCGTGGGTCAGGACCCCTCTGCAGGCACCAGTGTGCGAGCCGGTTCGCGGGTTGTCCTAAAGGTCAGCAAGGGCTCAGCGGTAGAGAAGTTAGATGATTATATCGGCTGGAATATCGATGATCTCGAAGCACATATAAAGAGTATGGTTTCAATCTACGGTCCCCTGCTGTCTATCAAAGACCCGGTGACAAAGGTTTATGATAATGCTGTGTCCGGTACCATCCTTGTTCAGAGACCAGCACCGGGTACGGATATCTCGGCTGCTACCGAGATTGAATTTGTTGTAAGTAAGGGTCCTGTAGGGCAGAACCGAAAGGTCCTTGATTATACAAAGCTTACCTTCGGCGAGGTTATTGAGAGTGTTGCAGGTGCGAACATACGTTTTGTTTTTACAACAAAGGATGCCTCAAGCAGAGAGATACCGGGAACGGTAGTCAGTCAGTCTCCCTCCGCTGAAAGTGAGGTTCCCTTCGACACAATTATGCAGTTCGTAATCGCCGCCCCCGATAAGACTCCGGAAGGATATGTATTTGGTATTCTAGAACGAACTTTGCCTGATTATCAGGTACCGGTCACCCTGGATGTTTCAGCAATTACTCCGGACGGAACCAGGAAAGAACTTTTCAATATGAAGCACAGCGGAGGACTGATAACAATTCCTTATCTTGAGGAAGAGAACACGTTACTGAAGGTGAGTATTTCCGGCAAAGAAATAATCACCTATGCAATAAGGGCTGTCAGAGAAGAATAGTCCGACTGCGGCTGTCGTATAATGGTAATACCCAAGCTTCCCAAGCTTGTGCCGGGGGTTCGATTCCCCTCAGCCGCTTTTCTAATTTATTAAAATACTATAATATAGCCCCATGTTTAGTACCCGCCCGCTGGTGAAATTCAGCGTTAGACACCCATGGATAATAATTGCAGCGGCATTTATCATTACAGCTGTTTTAGTGATTCCTGTTACAAACCTATCCATTCAAGCCGATGTAGAGACCCTTCTTCCGGAAGATATTGAAGAATTCGAACAGAATGTTTCCGGTACCGGAGAAGATGAAACTTTCGATAAGCTGCTCGTATTGGTGGAAGGTGATGAGCTGTTTACTGTAGATAATCTGCAGCTGCTTGAGAAAACCTTTCTTGAACTTGATGATTTACTACCTGTTGTTGAAACAGCTTCCCCGTTTTCAAATTTATCACTGGAGAAATCAGGAGCAAGGCTGGTGGCCGTACCTCTTTCACCAAACAGTGTGGCTCCGGTTGACGAGAAGACTCTTCAGGTTTTTAAGAATAGAATTAAAAATTCGCGTTTTGCACCGGGTTTTGTATGTTCCATTGATCGGAGTGCTCTCGCATTTTATCTGATTGTTGAGAAAACTGATTCCTACGTTGATCAGATAAAATCAATTGAAGAAGTTCTGAAACCTCTGCGCGAGGTTCTTGATGTTACTATTACAGGTACAAGCCCTTTTTCTGCTGAGACCGAGCTTTTCCTGACAACCGGTTTTCCGAAGTTACTGGTTTTTGTACTCATTACTATTCTTTTAAGTTATTATATCGGTTTCAGGTCAAAGCGTGCAGTTTTTCTGCCCGTTACTCTAATAATCAGCGGTACTGTTTTTGCACTGGGAATCATGTCTTTAGCAGGTTACCAACTCACAATGGTAAGCATTATTTCACCGCCGCTTATTCTCACACTTGGGAGCTCCTACAGTATTCACGTAATGAATGCCTACTTCAGCGCCTCGGGCGCGAGCAGCAGGGACAAGAAAGACACCATCATAAACTCGGTTTATGGAGTTAGCAACACAATTCTTCTTGCCTCTGCAACAACCTTGATTGGTCTTATGAGCCTCATGTTTGCTACAATTCCCCAGGCCAGAGAATTTGCGGTTTCAACGGCTTTAGGTGTGTTTTTCTGTGCTGTTCTCTCGGTAACTCTACTGCCGGCATTTCTGTCGTTACAACCTGTGCCTTCGAAGACGAAACTCAACACATTGAAACGAG
>DMKD01000094.1 GCA_003454605.1 Spirochaeta sp.
AGAGTATCAGGTTTTCGGCCGTGATCTGAATGTTCCCCGCCTTTTACTGATTCAATTATCTGCGCGGTAATTATGAATATTCCAACAGCGATAATTGCTCCGTAGCTTATTCTCTCGAGAAGCGGCGTAATATCATTGAAGCGGGTTAATAATGCCCTGGATGTTATCAGGTAGAGTCCGCCGATGAAAATAACGGCCGAGAGTGCATGCAGTACAGCGGTCATAAATCCCGCGAACATTCCCTGCTTCCAGCGTGAGGGTTGCGAGATGAAGTATGAAAACAGAAATATTTTTCGATGCCCGGGTCCGAGAACATGCAGCAGACCGTAGAGGAATGAAAACAGCATAAACCTGAACAGGGCTTTTATCTCACCGCTGCTGCGGTATTCGCTTATGTAGTCGGATATCCATGCCTGGATTTTTTTCTGTGCTTTACGGATATTCTGCATCAAGGAGGAGTTAATAAAGGGGCTGAATCTGGTGTCGGCCGGCTGTCCGCTTACTGTTTCATTCTGCTCAGATCCCGAAGAAAGAAAGGGGTTTTGCTGAGCATGCAGACAGAACCCCGAACTCAGAATGATGAATAGAATTATGGCGCTTATCTTCTGCTTCATGCTGCGTCTGTCTTATTTCCTGGTTAGAACGAGCTCAACCGGAAAGCTCTGGCCGGAATACTCGGCTCCGTCGCGGGAAATCATCTGGGCCGTATTATCATAGAAGATGGGAGCATCCAGATTCTCGGAAAGTTCCCATTCTATATCAGTCCCGGCGGGAGCTTCCAGTATTACAGGTGTCTCTTCAGTAAAGGCTATATCGCAGAAGAAGGTGTCGTCGTAGACTGCAATCCTGATTTCATTTGCTGAGGCACGGCTGCCCTCGTAGGGAAGAAAGAAGTCGTAACCAAGCCGGTCATCCGAGATATAGGCGCTGAAATTACTGTAGGTTTCAGCCCGGCTTATCTTTCCGCCGGCGTTGAAGTATGTAAAGTAATTGTAATTAATCAGGTTCACAAAAGAGCTATCCCTGATTATTTCTATCTCATTCTTTGTGAATGAATCAGTCCAGCTGATTCCATTATCCATGAGTACAGAACCGGTGAATACCATATCGAAGAGCCAGTTAACCTGCATGCCTTCGAATCCGTCTTCAGAAAAAACCGGTGTCAGCTTCATATCAATAAACATATGAGGATGGGCCGACAAGGCAGCAGCAGGAATAACCAGAATAATAATTAATCCAATTATAAATCTGCGCATGCCGTTATTCTATCAGCTTTAAGCATTTTACTCCACAAGACTGTTGTCTATTCAGCAATTCTTGATTTAAACCTCGAAAGCGGTGGAATAAATCTTATAACACTTTACTTTTAGGTAAAGTCTCTTTGCCATATATCTATTTGCCTGTAAAACCGCTTCCGAATCACCTGGCGATGCAAATTATGACTGTAATTATGTGTAACATTTGGTGTCGCTATCAGCAAGTGTGATATGTAGATTGAACTGTAGCCATAATTAGAGTTGCCGTTGTCTATTGGGTTTTCATCTCTCCTGTGCTTTCGCTGAAATCAAGAATCACCTGTTCGGGGAGTTTGATGTCGAGGGTAAGATCGATTACATCTTCAATTCGATCCACAAAGTTAAATTCTATTGCGTTTGCGGTTTCTTCAGGAATATCCTGCAGATCGTTTTTATTTTCACTCGACATGATTATACGTTTTATGCCCGCTCTGTGAGCAGCAAGCACCTTTTCCTTGATCCCGCCGACCGGCAGAACAGTTCCGCGAAGGGTTATTTCACCCGTCATGGCTGTCTTTGTATCAACCGCCCGGCCTGTAAGCAGTGACGCGAGCGAAGTGAACAGGGTAATGCCTGCCGACGGTCCGTCCTTGGGAGTACTTCCCGCAGGAACATGGATGTGTATATCGTTCACTGCAAAGTCGAAGTGGGTAATCTGGTTTGCGAGCCTTGAGCGGATAAGACTCAGCGAGATTCGGGCGGATTCCTTCATTACATCGCCCAGCTGTCCTGTGAGCACCAGTTCCCCCTTGCCGGGCATGAAGGTGCTCTCAATAAAGAGTATCTCTCCACCGACCGGGGTCCAGGCAAGACCAGTAACGACACCCGGGAAATCATCTTTTAGAGCGTCTTCGAGCCTGACCGTCTTTCTGCCGAGAATATCTTCAAGCTGTTCGGTAGTAACCCGAATCGGCAGCTCAATATCTCCGTTAACTATCTTTTCAGATGAAACCCTGGCAATTTTTGCCAGCTGTTTTTTAAGCCCCCTGACGCCTGCTTCTCTGGTGTATTTTTCAATTACCCCTCTAAGTGCTTCATCGCTTATCTGTAGTTTGTCGGTGTTAAGTCCATGTTCATCAAGAACAGCGGGTATAAGGTGATCACGGCCGATATGAAATTTCTCGGTATTTGTGTAGCTTGAAATAGAGATCACCTCCATTCGGTCGAGCAGAGGTGCCGGAATTGAGCTCACGGTGTTGGCTGTAGCAATGAAGAGCACATCCGAAAGATCAAAGACTATATCAAGATACCGGTCTGAAAAGCTGTCGTTCTGCTCAGGATCGAGTACTTCGAGTAGGGCGCTTGCAGGATCACCACTATATGCAGTCATCAGTTTATCCACTTCATCCAGTACGAAAACCGGATCACGCTGGCCCGCCTTCTTCATTTCGGAGATGATACGGCCGGGAAGGGCTCCTATATAGGTTCTCCGGTGTCCGCGGATCTCAGCTTCATCTCTAATTCCGCCGAGGCTTACCCTGACATATTTCCGGCCGAGAGCTTCAGCTATACTCTTGCCGAGACTTGTTTTACCGGTTCCGGGAGGCCCCTCGAAGAGGAGAATAGTTCCACGCTTTTTCTCGGTCAGTTTCATCACGGCGAGATGCTGAACTATACGATCCTTTACCTTTTCAAGGCCGTAGTGATCTCTGTTAAGTACTTCGCGGGCAAATTTAAGATCAATCTCACTATCACTCTTTTCATTCCAGGGCAGTGCAAGGATAAGATCCAGGTAGGTCTTTATCATGCCTTCTTCATGACCGTTGGGTCCCTGTGCTTCAAGCTTATCGACTTCTTCGAGGGCTGCTTCACGGGCATATTCGGGAAGATCCGCCTCTTCAACCATCTGTCTGTAATCTTTCTTTTCTTTCTTTTCTGATTTGTCTTCGTCGAGCTCTTTCTGTATTTCCTTCATCTGCTGACGCAGCATTGCATGACGGTATTGCTTATTGGTGCTTTCAGCGAATTTATTTGCCATCTCTATCTGAAGCTTCATTGATTCTTTCTGTTTAATCAGATGATCAAGGAATTTAATACCGCGCTCATGAACTGAACGAATTTCAAGAAGTTCCTGCTTTTCCTGGTTGGCGGCATTGAGATAGGGAGCTGAAAAACCAATCAGTTTAGTAATAGTCTCCTGCCTGTCTGCTATTGCCATCATTGCCTTTGCTCCTCTAAACC
>DMKD01000196.1 GCA_003454605.1 Spirochaeta sp.
TCAGGACTCTCAGCTTTAACAATCTGTCGGATTTAACTTGGTTATTTATTGAGGAAAGAGAGTTCTCTCTCAATCTCATCTTCAGAGCTGACGTTAAGCTCCATCAGTCTTCGCAGGTGAATCATTCCGTCAGCTTCGATGGAATCAAACCGGAAACCGTAGTGCTGGTTTTTCTTATGCATCAGTCTGGCTTCGGTTAATATATTTATATCTGAATGGGGAAGGGAGATCCGCAGGGGGTATGTTTTTCCCAGCTCAGGACAGGCTTCGTGGTCAGGAACAACCAGTATTCCTTTGAGAGAAATATTGACAACACTCACCGGGCATTCCTCTTTCCCGCAAGTAACGAAACCTTTAACATTAAAATCTGTTCTTTTAAATTTTCTGTTACCCATATTGTCCATCATTTACATCTTAAGGGATTTACTTTCAGAGTCAAGAGACTTGACCCGATCATCCCCCCGGATATAATAATCCACGACTGCCAAAGTAGCTCAGGGGTAGAGCAACGCTCTCGTAAAGCGTAGGTCGTGAGTTCGAATCTCACCTTTGGCTTTAAATAATTTCCTGTAAGGTATTAATTTAGCAAAAGTTGCTACCGGACAACCGGCGCGCTCTCAATCACTTACAGCCGGATAGTTACAGTAGCTATCCAGCTTTGGAGGGACTATGCGTCGAATCTTCGGAAACTGGTTTTTGCCGGCAAATATCTTCATGAAGTAACAAAGACCTTATTGTGCAATTCTGCTATCAACCTGGCTTCCGAAATGGGGCTTCGGACTGGCGAAATTCCGGGTTTGAGAGTTAAGGCTCTGGGTGTCGAGAAGTTACATCTACACAAATTGGGTGGTGGATCGAGCGCCGGATGGGTGGAAAAACATGCACGCGGACTCCGATGTTTCCCAGTGCCAGGGCCGAGTGCCGTTTTTAAGAGAATGTGTATGAACTCGATCCGCTGGCATGCCCGAAGTGAGGAACGTTCCCTACCCTGATTGCTTTCTCTGTTTGGAGAACTTGTGACAAGGTGGGGAACACTGACTAATACTTAAGCTGCGAATTATATTTTCCCCCGGGGTTGTCAGGGTGGAGTGGTTTGACTTCTACGATCAGGTGAAAGAAGCTTATACGGTGGTTATGAGCGGCGAGATGCGTAAATATGGGAATATCATCCTGAAAAAGGGTGTGATTAACCGTTGATGTTTTGTAATTGACCTCTATCGCAGCGCGGCAGAGGTCAATTAAACTACGAATTCCTTGGTGAGTATGGTTACAACCGTATAAACCAGTAGCAGTGCCTCGGTATTAACGGTTTCCATCAGAATAATCCCTGTAAAAAAGTTATTCTTTCTTCAAAGATGGTTTTTGTGATAATATTATAGGAAATCATTTAAGGCCGGACAAAGGACTGACAACCTATGCAAATTGACAGAGATCAGAAAAATAGAGCCTCTAAACGTGGTTTCGGAAGGGATCAAACCGGACGTGGCTTTTCAACCATGGTTATAGATGATGAGTTCATTGATCGACGTATCATTGTTCAGCTGCTCCGATCCGTTGAGTTCGACGTTGTTGTCGAAGCGACGAATGGTATTGAAGGAATTCTGGAGTATCGGGAGAAAAAACCACAAATCGTCATACTCGATATGCACATGCCGAAAACTTCGGGTCTGGATGTCTTGCAACAGATCAAAGCAATTGAACCCGGAGTTATCGTCGTAATGTGCACATCTGACAATACGGCCAAAACAGTCCAGTCTCTTCTGGATACTGGTGCAGACGAATATATTGTCAAGCCGATTGATCGAACGCAGTTCCTCTATAAAATGGAGAAACTGCTGATTAGGAAGGGTCTCCGAATCTGAGGTTCATATCTTTTTTATTCCTCGGAGAATCGATTGCGAATCTCCTGAACTTCAGATACAACCCGTTGGAAAGCGGCTACAACGCTTGGATCGAAATGCTTTCCCGATTCCTCTTCAAGCAGTTTCCAGGCTTTCTCAACCGGCCATGGTTCTTTGTAGGGGCGTCTGGAAGTCAATGCATCAAAAACATCCGTAACGGCAATAATGCGGCCTATCAGGGGAATCTCCTCTCCCTTTTTGCCCATGGGATAACCTGATCCGTCCCATTTCTCGTGGTGGCATAAAGACGCATCTCTGGCAAAGCGAAGCAGCTCGTCTTCATGATCGCCTATAATCGAAGCTCCAATCGTCGGATGTTCGTTGATGAGCTTTCGTTCCTCATCGGTTAAGGGGCCGTTTTTCGTGATGATTGCATCGGGAATACCGATCTTTCCAATATCATGCATCGGGGTAACATTCATCACAAAATCCTGGGTGGTTTGATCTAATCCTAATTCACGTGCGATAAGACTCGCATAATGGCTCACTCTGATGACATGAAGTCCGGTTTCATTATCCTTGAATTCACCGGCTCGACCAAGACGGCGAATAATTTCTAATCTGGTTTCGCTGATCTGAGCTGTCCTCTCCTGAACCTGGCGATCCAATTCTTTTCTCTGGTTGTGGAGGGCCAGGTGAGCTCTTACTCGGGATTTTACGATCAAAGGATTTACCGGCTTTGTGAGGTAGTCTGCAGCACCGGCCTGAAACCCCTTAAGTTCATCACCTGTCTCACTCTTGGCTGTAACGAAAATCACCGGGATATTTCGGGTAACCAGGTCGGATTTCAGTTGTTCACAGGCCTCGTATCCATCCATTTTCGGCATCATAACGTCCATGAGGATGAGATCCGGTACAGGCTCTTTTTTTGCTGAACCGACGGCCATTTGACCGTTTATCGCAACCTTCAGTTGATAGTCGTCTTCCAGGATTCCCCGAAGTACATCAATATTCAACGGTTCATCATCAACGATTAAAATGACAGATCTACTCATCGAATACCACCTTTTCCGTAATCGTCTCGAAGATGGATTGAGCCGCTTCGAAATCGTATCCCTTTATTGCCTGTTTTAATGAAGCGGTTGCGTCCTCATCGATGCGAAACAGCGATGTTTCCAGACGGATGAGCTCTTTGGATGCCTCGGGATCATAGTTATTGATTAGTGAAGCCAAACTCTCCATATCCTCCCGTTGAATTTCGAAGTCTTCGGTTTGCTTAACCGCATCAATCGGCTGTTTTTTGTTCCAGATCTCATATTGTGCATTAAAAAGACTGAACCAGTGCTCGATTTCTTCCAGCTGCTGTTGGAGATCTTCTGTTTTCTTACCGGATTTCATTGCGTCTTCAATATCCTTAGCAATGAGATGGACTTTATCTATCCCCAGATTACCGGAGACTCCTTTCAATGAGTGTGCCAGCCTTACCGCCTGCTCTCCGGATTCTTTCTCGGCTGATGACAGTTTCTCCGGGAATGAAGCAAAGCTCTCCCTGAAGCTCTCCAGTAAA
>DMKD01000428.1 GCA_003454605.1 Spirochaeta sp.
CCGTCCCTGGCCTCGCCGAGACTGCCCGCGTTGAATCCCTCACTGGCTACAACGATGCAGCGTCCCCTCTCTTTCAGCATGCGGTTAACGTTCTCGGTGAGCGACTCAAGGTTGTGATTAGTTTCGGCAAGGTAGATCTGCAGCGGCATCTCCCGGCGCGGGTCAGCAAGACGGGCGGCAGCGGGAATATATCCGCTTGTACGCCCCATTGCCTGCATAACAGCCACGGGCTCGGATACACCTATCGCCCGGTTTTCTTCCTCGGTCTGCTGGATAATATGCGACCAGTAGCGGGCGGCGCTGCCGTAACCTGGAGTATGATCTATTATCGTGAACTCATCATCACCGATATCATTATCTATCGTTTTGGGAACCCCGGCAGCCGTCAGCTCAAAGCCGCGTTTCTCGGCGAGCTTCGCCACTTTCGAAGCAGTATCCATCGAATCATTCCCGCCGATGTAGAAAAACCATCCTATATTTTGTGCCTCAAAAACATCGATGATTCGCTCAAAATCCTCCGCATTCTCTTCTCTTAATTTGTAGCGGCAAGTTCCAATAGCACCGCTTGCCGGTGTGTACTGCAGAAGGTCCAGTTCCAGGTCTTCTTCCATATCAATATCTATCAGTTCCTCCTGAAGGATTCCCTCAACTCCATGCCATGCCGCATATATCTTTCCAAAGACATCCGGCCGTGCCCGGCATTCTTCAATAACCCCGAGCAGTGAAGCATTTATAACCGGTGAGGGGCCTCCGGACTGAGCTACTACAACATTCTTTTTCATTTGGTTCTCCATTTTTTTACTGTCTTTCTGGATCAATTGCTATTATATTTTATATCATGAAATCATTGTTAAAAATCCTCAAATTTATTAAACCGTACATGGGGCGATTTATAGGCGCTTTCATCCTGCTTCTGATATCAACCGGCCTGAATCTAATCCAGCCGAAGCTCAGCCAATGGGCAATAGACAGCGGCATCGCTGAAGGAAGCAGACTGATAATTATAGGTGCAGCTGCAGCCATGCTCGTCTCAGGCCTCATCGGTGCGATGTTTAATTTCCAGAGCGGTAAAATGCTGATATATAGTGCGCTTGGAATGAGTTACGACCTTCGCAATACCCTGTTTAAACATATCTCCTCTTTTTCATTTTCAAATTTTGATAAGTGGAGGACTGGGGAGCTGATGGTCAGAATGAATTCGGATGTCGATACCGTGCGCATGTTCATCCGAATGGGACTCTTCATGCTTGTACAGTCATTCTTCATGCTTATCGGCTCGCTCTTTGCCATGTATATTACAGATGTAAGACTTGCAAACCTAATGGCGGTAATAATGGCATTCACCCTTGTTCTCTTCATTGTCCTGACAAAATTTATAAGACCGATTTTTCTTAAGGTCCGTAAAGCGCTCGACAAGGTGAATAATGTACTCCAGGAAAATCTTGCCGGTGCCAAACTTGTGAGAGCTCTTTCGAGGCAGGAAGATGAAAAGAAGAAATTTCACAACAAAAATAGATCGCTCTATGATATCTCATTGAAAGTCGGTGTATTAATCGGTTTTCTTTTTCCGATGCTGATGTTTATAGGAAACGGTGCACTGCTTGCAACCCTGTGGTTCGGCGGGCTTGAGGTGGGTCAGGGTCCCGATGTCCTCACGCTAGGCGAGCTTGTAGCGTTCAACAATTACGCAATGATGGCTATATTCCCTATACTGATGCTTGCGATGGTTCTGAACTTTATTGCTATGGCAATTGCGTCAGCTGATCGCATCATCGAGCTGCTTGAGGAAAAACCGGCGCTGACTGAAATCCCTGATGCCGTTGTTCTTGATAATATCAGAGGCGATGTTGAGTTTAAAAATGTCTGTTTCAAGTACGGCGCCGGAGAATGCGCCATTGAGAACATAGATCTATCTATTAAAGCTGGTGAGCGGATAGGCATTATTGGAACCACAGGAAGCGGAAAATCTACACTTGTCAACCTTATTCCGAGATACTATGACTGTTCGAGCGGAGAGATCACCCTTGATGATGTCGATGTTAAAAACATGAGTTTTGAAAGCCTCCGCGGAAACATTATATCAGCTCTGCAGGAGACCGTATTATTCTCGGGAAGCATAAGAGACAACATCCGTTTCGGCCGTCCGGATGCATCAGATGCAGAAATTGAACGGGCGGCAAAAGACGCCTGTGCCTGGGAGTTTATTACCACAAAGGAAAACGGCCTAGATGAAGAGGTCGGAGAACGAGGAGGTGCATTATCCGGCGGTCAGAGACAGAGAATTGCTATTGCGAGATCCATTCTGGCAAAACCGGCTGTGCTGATTCTCGACGACGTCACCTCTGCACTCGATCTTGAGACTGAAACTACCATACTCAACAATCTTTATAAGCGGAAAGAACGAATGACTACTATTATTATCAGCCAGAAGATCAATGCTGTTAAACATGCTGATCGTGTCATCATAATGGACCGGGGAAAGATTACCGGAATCGGGCAACACGGTGATCTTCTTAAATCGAACGATATGTACCGCGAGATTGAAAATACCCAATCGGTACTGGTATAGGGAGGGCTGATTATGAGTGACAACAGACAAAGTGGAACTACCAACAGCAGCAAAAGAAGAAGCATGCGGCCCGGAGGCGGTCACGGAAGTATGAATCTTGACAAAGCGGATAACTTTAATATTTCGATGAAGCGTCTATTCAAATATTTCGGACGTGACAAAGCCTTTCTGATTATCGGACTACTCACGATACTCGCGAGTGTAGTACTTAACACAATTGCACCGGGGATATTAGGTGCAGCCATCACCAATCATCTTGAGCGGAGCCTTGATATAAATGCCTTTGCGGGGCAGATGGTTATACTGCTTTTTATCTATATCGGGGCCTTTGTCACAAATGTGGTAAGCTCGGTTACAATAAGCTTCATGTCCAACAGGGTCATAATGCGAATGAGGACCGAAGGCTTTAACCATATTCAGCGGCTGTCGATCAGCTATTTCGACAAAAAGGGCATCGGAGATATTATCTCACGCATGACAAACGATATTGATATGGTCTATCAGTTCATGTCAAACGGCTTCATCAATACAGTTAACGCCTTCTTTACAATCACGGGAATTATCATTGCCATGTTCAATCTCAACCTACCGCTTACGCTTGCGGTTCTCGCTACCCTGCCTGTGGTAGGGCTGATGATTGCAGTAATAGGCAGACAGGTCCGAAAAGCGGCAAAAGAAAAACAGAGCCAGATTGGGAACCTGTCGGCAGCGATTGAGGAATCGGTAACCGGAATGAAGGTGATTCAGAGCTTTCACCGCGAAAAATCCGAACAGGAGAAATTTGATTCAGTTAACCGTTCTGCCCGCGACGCTTCGATAGAGATGGCAGTAAGGTCATATATGATGATGCCGCTGATGCAGTTAGTAAACGTCTTCGGGCTGGTATTCGTGGTCGGTCTCGGCGGTGTGCTGGTTGTAGCAAATCCGGAGGTTTACTCTATAGGCCTGCTGACCGCCTTCATCGTCTATGCCCGTAAATTTTTCGAGCCCCTGCGCCAGGTCGCGCAGGTATACAATATGTTTAATTCCGCAATGGCGGGAGCTGAGCGTATTTTTGAAGTATTCGACAGCACTGAAGAACTGCCTTCGCCGGAAACACCCGTTAAATTGCAGGAGCTTCCCGGCCGGGTCGAGTTTGATGATGTTTCATTCGGATATGAGGAAAATAAACCAGTTATCAGCGGAATAGATTTTATGGCAGAACCGGGACAGGTGACCGCAATTGTAGGACCTACCGGCGCGGGAAAGACGACTATGATAAATCTGCTTGCCCGATTCTATGATGTTAATTCAGGCAGCATAAAGATAGATGGAACAGATCTTCGTGAATACAGTCGAACCGATATCCGCGAACTCATGGGTATAGTATTGCAGGAACCGTTTTTCTTTGCGACAACTATCAGAGAAAATCTGATGTACGGCAGACCTGAAGCAACAGAAGATGAGATGATAAAGGCGGCAAAGATAGCCAATGCCCATCATTTTATCAGCTGTCTCCCGGACGGTTATGACACCAAACTGACCGAACGCGGAATGAATATATCTCAGGGAGAACGACAGCTGCTCGCCATAACCCGAACAGTTCTCTCTGATCCTAAGATTCTGGTACTCGATGAAGC
>DMKD01000441.1 GCA_003454605.1 Spirochaeta sp.
GTATGAAACGATCACTATATTCCAAATTGATTGCCTGGAAAGAAAAAAAGAATAGAAAACCACTGCTTCTTCAGGGGGCAAGACAGGTTGGAAAAACCTGGCTGATTGAAGAGTTCGGGAAAATAGAATTCAAGACTTTGCATAAGTTCAACTTCCAGGAGGAACCTGCATTATCAACACTTTTCAAGGAGACTCTGAATCCTCAGAAAATAATAAAAACATTAGAGTTGAACTATGCTGCTAATATTGACATCTCTAATGATCTGATTTTCTTTGATGAAATTCAGGAGTGCCCCGAAGCAATAACCAGCCTGAAATTCTTCAAAGAGAATCTTCCTGATGCTGCTGTATGCTGTGCCGGATCACATATTGGTGTGTCAAGAAGTGAAACATCCTTCCCCGTTGGAAAAGTTGACACGCTAACCTTATACCCTATGAGCTTTTATGAATTTATCATTAATAATCACCCTGAACTTGCCGATTTGCTGTTAAACCCGGAGGAAATACCTGAATTACTACATAAACGGCTTTTGGACCTTTTGAAGGTCTACTATGTTATCGGCGGTATGCCGGAAGCAAATCTCCTGTATTATCAAGATAAGGAGTTGAATCCGAATATGTTCTCACAAATTCGATTGGTGCAGAAACAGATTCTTACCGGTTATACGAGTGATTTTGCCAAACATGCCGGAAAAGTGAATGCAAACCATATCGTCAGAGTTTTTGAAAATACACCAACTCAGATAATGAAAACCGATGATTACTCGGTCAGCCGATACCGGTTCAAAGATGTAGTACCGGGATATTCAAAATACACGCAACTGATTGGTCCGATAGAATGGTTACTAAAATCTGGACTATGTTATCCGGTATATGTGATTGAAAATCCAGCAACACCCTTACGAGCTAACAGAAAGGAAAACATCTTTAAATTGATGCTGCTTGATATCGGGTTACTTAACTGTATGAATAACCTTTCATTAAGAAGCATCATGTCGCAAAATCTCGGCAGTTATAAGGGATATCTAGCAGAAAATTTCACCGCACAGGAGTTAGTTGCCTACGGAATGGAGGATCTTTATTCCTGGACAGGGAGAACCTCTGAAGTAGAATTCCTGCTGCCGATTGGAGAATCGGTTATCCCTCTTGAAATCAAATCCGGAAAGCGGATAGCCCGTACAAAAAGCCTGGATGTTTTCATCAGGAAATATCAACCCGAAGTTTCTTTCATTTCTTCAATGAGGAGCTATCGGAAACTTGATAATAAAAAAAATATTCCTCTTTACAGTCTCATTTCAATTATGCTGGAAAGGGAATCGAGATCTTTCTAGGTGGATTTAATTATCCGCAATTCAATATCCTACCGTAAATTCTCCAGCGCATTCTTCTGCGCTTTAAGTATATGGTTCAACATCAGCTCTTCTGAAAGTACCATATCACGATCTTTTATCGCATTAAAGATTTCGATATGATCACTGAGGCTTTTTTCCGGCTGTCCATCAATTTGAAGGGTGGTCTGTCTTGTTTTCACAAGCAGTCCCTTTGCCATCGACAGCATGTTCTCAAATACAGAATTATGACAGGCAGTAGCCAAAGCATCATGAAACGCTGTATCTCCTGCGACTCCAATACCTCCGGCGGCAATATCAGAGCGCATTTCATTCAGGCTTTTCTCGATATTTATTAAATCATCATCGGTATGCCGCTCGGCTGCAAGTCTTGCTATTTCGGTTTCAAGCAGCTTACGAAATTCAAGCATCTCAATTATTACCTGTTTTTCATTTCCCAGGATTTCAGAAAAAGGATTCAGCAGGGCTTCAATAGAAACTTTCTGAACGAAGGTGCCGCCTCCAACACCGACCTTTGAATACAGGAAACCCAGGGTCTCAAGAACCCTCAGGGCTTCACGTATTGAAGCCCTGCTGACCTGGAATTGCTCTGCCAGTTCACGTTCACTGGGAAGCTGATCACCTGTACTGAATGTACCGTCAAGGATCATGGATTGGAGCCTCTTCAGAACTTCTTCAGAGAGCCGGCTCTTCTTTATAGGTTCAATTTTAGGCTCAGTTTGCACAAATCACTCCTCGATCGATTTAACAGCATCTTCAAATGCCTTATTAATCATTTCCAAAGGCACTTTTTCAATATAACCTTCTTCATTCATTGAGTCTACAAGCTTTCTTGAATAGACGATATCTTCCATAGCCTTGTCAAAAACTTCTTTCCTTGTCATCTCGACACGAGCCAGGCCTTCTTTAATAGCCTGCATGGCAACATCGGCGGCCTCATATGGAAAAACATCCGGCTCATCCATTGTGGCGATAATATTATCAGGGGTTATTCCTCTGCTTTCCGCATATCTGGCAAGTGATTTAGCTGCGGCTATAGCCATTCCATCCGAAATCTTTCGGGCCCTGACAAGCAGCGCTCCTTTAAGGATTCCAGGAAAGCCGACTGAATTATTAACCTGATTAGGGAAGTCCCCTCTGCCGGTGGCGACTATAAAAGCACCTGCTTCTTTTGCCGCATATGGATATATTTCAGGTATTGGATTCGCACATACAAAGACGATTGATTTGGGTGCCATAAGTTTAATATCATCAGGCGAAACCGTATCAGGCCCCTGCCTGGATAAGGCAATAAGGACATCTGCTCCGGTCATTGCCTCGCTGAATGTTTCTATCTTATCAGGGTTAGTCTGCTGACATAATTCCCATTTTCTATAAAACCTTTTGTCGTCTTCTATATCTTTTCTATCGCTGCTAAGAGAACCCTTTGAATCAAAAATCACAATATTTTCAGGATCCGCACCAGCCTGAATAGTAATTCTTGCAATAGTCGCGTTAGCAGCTCCCGCGCCCAGAAATACAATTTTAGTATCTTCCAGCTTTTTATCTGCCAGCTTCACAGCGTTTATAAGCCCGGCAAGTGTTACACAGGCTGTACCCTGGGCATCATCATGCCAAACCGGAATATCGCATTCCTCTCGCA
>DMKD01000211.1 GCA_003454605.1 Spirochaeta sp.
GATGACATACCACCGACGAATACATCGCAGTCTTCGATTGTAGCAAGCCTTTCAAGAGCTGCTGCGCCTTTATCAGGTTTGAATTCGGTATCTATGACAACCAACTCAAGCATACGGCCATCGATACCCCCGGCAGCATTGATCTCCTCAACAGCAAGCTGCGCTGCCTTGCTCCCCTGATCACCTGTAATGTCGGCCAGAGGCCACACACCACCGAGTTTGATCGGTGCAGCTGTACCGCTTTCATCCTGCCCACCGGCAAATAACGGGAGAGACACTGCGATAATAAGAAGAAGCATAACTAATTTCTTCATATTCATAAATAACCTCCTAAAATGAATAGTGAATCTGTTCTCATTTCTTTATAAACTAGGATCTCCCGGTTGTCAAGAAAATATTGTAGAATTCCCCTAATTATGCTATTATTTATGAGAACAGATTCACTTCACACATTAATGATGATTAATTAAGGGAGTTATTTTCATGATTACAAAAGTTAACGGCGTTGAAATCGCATACAATATCCTTAATCCTGACGGATCTGAAGGCTGGATAATTCTACTCAACGGTGTGATGGCTTCCTACTCAAGCTGGAATCACCTCTCGAATATCCTGTCGAAAAAGGGTTACCGAGTGCTTCTCCATGATCTTCGCGGCCAGCTTCTTTCGGAAAAACCTGCAGGACCGTATAGCTGGAAAGACCATGTTGAAGATTTGAAAGGGTTGATGGATGAACTAAAAATCGATAAAGCCCATCTTATAGGCACAAGCTACGGCGGCGAGCTGGCCATGTGTTTCGTCCTTGATTACCCCTTACTTGCAGAAACCATTACGGTGATAGATTCGGTCAGTCATATAGAACCCCTTCTGGGATCTGCCGTAGATGCCTGGATCGCATCGGCGCAGCAGGGGGACCCCGCAGCTTTTTTTCGTATTATTGCTCCGACAATATATGGAGAATCGTTCATAAAACAAAACAGTGAATTTCTCGCTGAGCGTGCCCGAAACATGGAGACTCTCACCCCGGATTATCTTGAGGGTCAGATTGAACTTTACAAAACTTTCAAAACCCTGAATATAACAAACAGGTTGAATGAAATCAAAGCACCCACCCTTGTTGTCTGCGGCTCGGAAGACAGATTAAAACCACCGAACTATTCCGGAATAATTGCAGAAGAAATCTCAAAATCACACTACATCCTTATTCCCGGCAGCGGTCATGTGGCTATTTTTGAAAAACCTGAAGAGCTTGCCATTATTATTTTAGGATTCTTAGCTCGGCAGCAGCAGCCTGGATGACATAAGAACTTGACTTATCAGGATGCCGGGATTAAAATTACATTAGTACTTATATTAAGGTTGATGTATTATGAATCTTTACCAGGATGCCGGAGAATTGATGCTGGGCTCGAGGCTCAAACGAACCGGAGAGCGTTTCCTTACCGAAATTGCAAGGGTATACCGCTCGCTTGAAATTGATTTTGATCCTGCCTGGTTCCCGGTTTTCTTCCTATTGGATAAATATCCCTCTATGACAATCTCGGGTTTCACCAGACAGCTTCAAATATCCCAATCAGGAACTACCCAGCTGATTTCAGGGCTTGAAAAAAAGGGACTTCTTGAAGAATTCCATGAGGCGGGACGGGACAAAAGAACGAAATCTGTCTGTCTAACTAAAAGAGGAACAGAATTACTGCAGGAAGTAAAGCCCGTCTGGGCCGCCCTCGATTATTCCCTGAACTCCCTGCTTGAAGAGACACCCGGTCATAACCGTCTTCTCTCCGCTCTTTCCGAACTCGAATATGGTTTTGAAGTCAAATCTCTTGGAGACAGGGTTCTTGAGAAAATAGAGAAGCAGAACAGAATAAAAACTTTCCGGCTCGAAAAATGGTCCTCCGATGCAGATAAAAAATACCGGGAGATCCTTCTCCAGCAACTTGCAGACGGCTGCCAATTTCAACCGGCAATCGCGGGAGTGCTGAAAGCACCTGATGAAGAAAACAGTATCTCATTGATGCTTCTGAAATCAGCAGACGATGTTATCGGCTTTGCCGTCCTTAACTGCGAACCGGATGCCGCAACTTCTGCATTGAGCCTTCACAGCAGCTGGAAATACTCCAATGCTGAGACGGCTCTCATAAAGCTGATTGAGAAAAAAGCGGAAGCAGCAATAGATATTGTTCTCCATACCGGAAACACATCATTCATTGCAGCAGCGAAGAAGGCAGGATACGCCTATCGGGACTGGAATGAAGATTTCATTACCCTCAGGAGAAGAAAATGAGTAGATTACCCGTCTTTCACTATGGGAAAGCCCGTCTGACTGCAGGATTCGCGCTGAAGCTCGCACGGGGACTGGCACAGGGGCAAATAGATGAGGATACGGATTCAAAAATCCGTCAATCGCGAGATGCAGTCAAAAGTATTGTGAACAGCGGGGAGGTAGTCTACGGAGTTAATACCGGTTTCGGACCGCTCTGCCGCGAAACTATCAGTGCTGAAGATACTAAAATTCTGCAGGAACACATCCTGAGAAGTCACAGTTCCGGGATCGGGGCTCCGATTGGCGAAGAAAAATCAAAACTGATGCTCATCCTCAAACTTCATGCTCTGTCAAAGGGCTACTCCGGAGTCTCTCCGGAACTTATTGAAAGAATCGGGCTTCAGATAGAGAAAAATCTGGTACCGGTTGTCCCCTCTCAGGGTTCAGTTGGCGCATCAGGCGATCTGGCTCCGCTTGCACATCTGTTTCTTCCGCTGATTGGGCTCGGCAAACTGCACTCCGGTGGAGAAATAGTTGAGGCGGGTAAGGTTCTGGGTGATATGGGCATCCCGCCCCTGACGCTGGGTCCCAAGGAGGGTCTTGCCCTCATAAACGGAACCCAGTTTATGGCTGCTCATGGTGTATCAGCACTCGAGCGATTTCATAACTGCCTTGACTGTGCAGATATCATCGGGGCTATGACCCTTGAATCATTACTCGGCTCTGTAAAACCGTTCAAACCTGAGCTGCATGAGCTCAGACCATACGGAGGGACGCGGCATACGGCTTACAGGCTCCGGCACCTGCTTCAGGATTCGGAAATGGTCGAATCTCATAAGGCCTGCAAAAAAGTCCAGGACCCCTACAGCCTCAGGTGCATGCCGCAGGTTCACGGCGCGTCGAGACAGGCATGGCTGCATCTGAAAGAAACCGTAGAAATCGAAATAAACTCAG
>DMKD01000137.1 GCA_003454605.1 Spirochaeta sp.
AGGTATTAAACGATCCCGAGATCAGTATCTGCGTGGAAACCATCGGCGGCACAACAATAGCAAAAGACGTTACT
Organism: Spirochaeta sp.; assembly: GCA_003454605.1. Classification (GTDB taxonomy): domain Bacteria; phylum Spirochaetota; class Spirochaetia; order UBA9216; family UBA9216; genus Thalassospirochaeta. The sequence goes on from DMKD01000137.1 coordinate 75, forward strand.
GAGAAGGTCCTGAAGGCGGGCAGACAGGTTGTAACAGCGAACAAAGCCCTCCTGGCACTCCACGGCCCGGGACTTATGAAGGTTGCCCGCGCAAACGGTACGGCTATCGGTTTTGAAGCATCCTGCGGCGGCGGCATCCCGATAATCAGAGCCCTCTGCGACGGCCTTGCAGCGAACCGCATTGACGCTTTCTACGGCATCGTCAACGGAACCTGTAACTACATCCTCACTGAGATGATTCAAAAGGGCCAGAGTTACGCGGACGCGCTTGCAGACGCCCAGAAAGACGGCTTAGCCGAGGCCGATCCCACTCTCGACGTTACCGGCGGAGATTCATCGCATAAGCTTGCAATAATGGCCGCCCTCTCATTCGGGAAAAACATTGATTATGACAAACTCTCAGTACAAGGCATCGACACCCTCGATCTTGCCGATGTCAACTACGGCGCCGAACTCGGCTATATCGTCAAACTGCTTGCAATTGCACAGCGGAAGGATGACGGCATCAGTCTCAGGGTTTCGCCGGCATTTATAAAGAAAGATCATCCGCTGGCCTGGGTAAGCGGACCCTTCAATGCTGTATCTGTTTATGGCAGCAGCGTAGGACATACAATGTACTACGGCCGCGGTGCAGGAGGCTCACCTACCGCATCGGCAGTTGTCGCGGATATTATTTCCGCGGCCATGGGAATCACAAAGCTTCAGTTTGAAACCATGGACATCTGGCCCGATAAAACAGCTCCGGCCGTGCAGCTTCCGGTCGAAGATTTCGAAGGCAAGTACTACCTGCGTGCTATGGTTGCAGATACACCCGGAATGCTCAGCAAGCTTTCCGCCATACTCGGCGAACATAATATCAGTATTGCCTCGGCACTTCAGAAGGAAGACGATGCTGACAGCAGCTCAGCCGTACCGATCGTCATCACCACCTACAGCACAAATGAAGGTAACATCAGAAAAGCTGTTGATATGATCGAGAAACTGGACGGAGTAAGCGGTAAACCGACATTCATCGGCATCGTAGATGAGCATGAAGAATTTGCCGACTGAGATTGAATAGACAGAGAACAAACGCCCGATAACGCAATGCCGCTATGGAAGGTAGGGGTGGGCAGCGGCAAGAAGAGCTACGATCAGCAGCGCAGGAAGAAAATTGGCTGTTTTAATCTCTTTCAGCTTTAGCAGATTCAACCCGATCATGATAATCATCACTCCGCCGAGTCCTGAGACCTCAGAGATTACAAGAGCCGGTATAAAATCACCTACAGCCATGGCGAGCAGGGTCAAACCACCCTGGATCACAAGTATCGAAATAATCGAGAATGCTACCCCTATACCCATCCCGGCGGCGAAGATCACCGATGAGATACCGTCCATAACCGATTTCGTGAGAATAAGCTCATAATCATGAGAAACACCTGCCCGTATTGAGCCTACTATTGTCATTGCACCTACACAGAACAGGACTGAAGCATTCAGAAAGCCGTGCGCGAAACTGTTATCGTCAGTCTTATGGTTTTTACTCACCAGACGTTCAAGAAAAGCCCCGAACCGCATTATTCCTCCATCAATATCAAGCAGAGAACCAATTAGCCCCCCGATTGTCAACGATAATACGATATAAAGAGTCTTTGTGAACTCAAAACACATTCTGATTCCGATAACCAGAGAGATCATCCCCAGACAGATGAAGAGGACTTCTTTTAATTTTTCATTAATTCGTGCCGTAAGTTTGACTCCGAGTAGCGAACCGATGAATACAGTGATACAGTTAACAATTGTTGCGATCATGTATAAATTATATAGATTATGTGATATAATGTTAATATCGATATTTAAGGTATCAATACTAAATAATATGCTTAAAAGCGTCGATTATTAAAGTGATAGTTAATAAAAAATTACGGAGGATTTCCATGAGTACTGCTCAGGCAGCCGATGTGTTCACCACCATTGACAACCCTGCCGACTTAACAACTGATAAAATTTACTGTGCCAACTGTGTTCATTGTAAGCTCATCAGATCCAAAACTGGTTCCGGTAGTCAATACTGTTTAAGAGTTCGGTGCGATGCCGGGATGTGGAAGAAGAAACTCGGCGAAGAAAAGATATATAAATACTTCACGGTAGCCAGAAGAAGTCCTGAGTCCTGTTCATTCTATGAACCGATGGGTGATCCCCGCGAGTTTATCAAAGAACTCAAAAAAACCCTGCCGATCAAGGATGAGGTTTACACAGGTTCTAATTAATCTTAGAATATCCTTATGAAAAGATTCCTCATTGCCATTTTACTAATTTCCGCCCTTATAAGTTTTTCAGCATGTCAGTCGACCGATATAGTGATTGACGAAAACCTTACTCCCGGCGAGTTCTTTCAGGAAGCCCAGACTGCTTCTTCGGAATACAGCGATTACGAAAAAGCACTGCTTTATTACAATACATTCATTGAGAGATATCCGGATGAACCACTGCTGATAATAGAGGCAGAGTATGAAATTGCCTATCTCTATTACAAATTGGAAGATAACACTACAGCCTTGAAGCTGTTTAACGGGATTCTTGACAAATACAACCGGCCTGAAGCTGCAATGCTTCCCGCCTGGCCCGAGGTCCTGTCGAAAAAGCTAATCGATATCATCGAAGGTATAGCAGTAGAAGAAACTGACGCTGCAACAAAATAATTCAGTAAAAAAAGCCGCATCGACGAAGTATCTAAACCTCAATAATGCGGCTTTATTAATTTAGGACAAGCCTTATTTCAGGCTCTTTTCTGAATCTTCAGAAACCTCAAGCATGAAATCACCCATATGTGTGAATGTTTTATTATGAATATTGATATAAGTCCAGTCTTCCCAGTCACCCAAAGCATCAGCACCATCATTCCAGTACTGACCTCTATCCAGGGTTTCGGTGTACCAGAATGTTACAGTCTTTCCCTTTTTCCATTCTATTCCATCCGGAGCAAGTCGGTTTAGATCTCCCGCCCATTCACGTCGGTAATCTACAACCATATCAATGTCTTCAAAATCCTTACCGGAATTTTCCTGAAAGTATCTGATTTCATCTCCGTCGATAGTATATTTCTGTGAAGTTTTAAAAGAATCTGTCTGCTCTACACCACCCGAAGTTTCAGTCAATACCGACAAATAAACAAATTCCCATGTTCCATCTGTATTCAGATTATATACAGTGTATGAGCCATTAGTTGTAAAATATTGATTATAGGAATCTACTAGAGACCAGGCAGTAACCTCCGGTTCTTCCTCAGTATAATAGGTGCTGAGGGTAATCCAGCCATCCCCATCGCGCCATTCCCAGCGTTCGGTTGCCGTCCTCGTCATTGTGTGTGTATCACTATTATACTCATAAGTTCCACGTGCACCATAACTCTGGACCCATTCCTCATTTGTATCATCCCAGTCATGGCCAAGAACCTCATAACTTCCATCGGCATAATATTTATCAATCCAGCCGCCGGTATTAATAATCTGGTCAGTCAGGAAGTGACCGTTTATAACAACAACCTCAACACCCATTATTGCCGGGGGAAGAGCGCAGGCCGCAATGGTTATTACTACTACAACTAATACTATTAGAATTACATGTATCTTTTTCATATTATAACCCCCTACCTTACTATCAGATTCTTTGACGAATCTACATCGACTTCAAGAATCAAATCTCCGAGATGTACGAATGTTCTTGTCCAGGTATCGCCGTTCTCATTGTATTCCCAGTCCTGCCATTCATCGAGTTCCCAGTCCCATCGTCTGGTTTTATTGACGTCATTTCCATAGTAGAATGTGACGGTTTTACCCACCTTCCATTCGTCGCCGGAGGGGGCCGTCTGGCGGACAGTACCGCCGCGTTCGGTTAAATAGGTGTCCCGGGTGTCGGTTTCCTCCCACTCTTTATCGAAATTGTTCTGTGTGTACATAATTTCGCTGCTGCCGATCTCCCAGGTCCGCACTGATTTGTTATAATATTCCTGGGCATCCCCATCCCAGCTTTCTTTATGGGAGTAACCGGATTCACTCTTCCAGCTGCCATCGGACTGGGCAAGATAAGCAGTGTACTTTCCGTTTGTGGTAAAATATGTGGTTTCATACTCAGTCACAGAATATGAGTCAAGACCTTCGGCATCGGTATAATTATCCGCAACCGTATTCCAGGCATCTTCTTCACCCCAGCCCCAGCGCTCGGTACTTGTCAATATCATCATATAGTTTGAGTTGTCATATTCATAAGTGCCGCGTGAACCATAGGCCTGAACCCAGGCTTCCTCAGTTTCGTCCCATTCCTTTCCAATATGCTCATATGTCCCGTCGGGGTTATAGGTGTAGATATTTCGCCCGTCATTATAGACCTGTTCGAAGAGGAAGTGCCCCCCGAGCAGCAGCGGTTCGGTACCCATAATCGCCGGCGGCGACGGACAGGCAGTCAGTAGAAAAAGCAGAACAGCAGATGATAGAATGATTGTTAATTTCTTTTTCATGATTTCTCCTTAAATTTATTTTAATTCATCCTAATTGTACAATGAGAAAGGAAATACGTAAAATAAAATATTATCAGATTACTCGGATTACTGAGGAAGGATAATCGCCGTTATCTCAACTCCCAAAGCACCTGCATCCTGATAAACCATCTCTTTAGTCACCTTGCCTCTGGGACGCTCATGCGGCGGCGCATCGCCTATAAGCAGAAGCTTCCGGTCCCTCGCCATCCACGGAAAGGCGTGAACCCCCTCATACAAGGCTTCATAGACCGCCTCAGGTATGTCCCGTCCGCCAAAAACAGTCGTGCGGTTGATAACACCCTGTACTCCTCCCAGATCATTCTGAAACGGCCTTACACGGGTAAGATAGTCTTCATGATAGTCCCGGTACAGAACCATGCCGAAGCGAAAATGGCTGTAGCCGTCAGTCTGCTCTCTGAGCAACGGAACAAGCTCGCGCTTGAGCCATGGAATATCGTTCTCCATGCTCGCAGTCGTATCGAGGGCCAGCACTAGATCGAGGCTGCCGCTTTCAACTTCATCAAGAACATCGCTCAGCGCATTAAGCAGATCTTCCTCCCCCCTGCAGTACAGAACCCGGCCGCCGCCTTCCTCGGCAATCTCAGTATAGGTTTTTACCGTATCATCCATATAGTTGCCCTCAGGCGGGCCTTCCAGCGGTTTTTGCTCAACGCGGAGAATGAAGGGATTGTCCTGAAAACCGTCGGTATAATCAGCAAATTCGGCCCCGAAGGCGCGTACGCTGAGATAGGTGCCGTCTACGACGAGGATCTCGCCTTGACGGCTCCAGCTGTAGCCGTATGTCACAATGTAGGGAATAAATATCCTGAAAGCTGAGCCGAACTCTTCGTGAGGCTCGGGTGTGGAATCAATCAAAGAATAAAGTTTTTTTTCAGGATCGAGAAATTCGCCGTTCAGCATACGCTTCTCATCACCGTTGTACGGATTATAATCCGGTGAGCGCAACGCATAGGTCGCAGCCTCCCGCTCCGGATCCTCGGTTGATTCGGTAATGAGAACTGATTTCATCCCGGCTTTTGCTCTGATCCAGAGGTTGTAACCGCCTTCAAGACTCTGTTCAATCTTCAGATCTTCCGGTCCCAGAGCCAGGTCCTGGGCCGCAGCGGATGCAGCAGAGAGGACAAGCATTGCCGTCAGCAGAAAAAATAACTTCTTCATACTATTATTCTCGGAGAATTTATCAGGCTTTTTTAGAATATTGAGACGGGAGGACAATTAATCCCTGCAGCCAATCCTCCCCAGATCAAATGGAGTTTCCTGATAAACTGCATAGTTGAGCCAGTTTGCAAACAGTAGATTTGCGTGGCTGCGCCATTTCACCATCGGCTCATTTCCGGGATCATCACCCTGAAAGTAATTTGCCGGCAGGCCCGGGCTCATACCCCTGGAAAGATCGCGTTCATACTCGTAACGCAGAGTTCCCGAATCATATTCGCTGTGCCCGGTTACAAAGACCCTTCGCAAGTCTTCACTTGCGGAAAGATATACCCCGGCCTCATTCGATTCAGCCAGGATCCGCAGTGAAGGACGACGCAGAATCTCTTCCCGGCTTACAGAGGTATTCCTTGAATGCGGTACGAAAAATCTATCGTCAAATCCCCTCGTGAGTTTGTTATTCCTCTCAAGTACCCTGTGCTCATAGACTCCTGAGAGCTTCGTATCCAGTTTAAACTTCGGAATACTATAATAGTGATGAAGAGCGGCCTGTGCTCCCCAGCATATGCTCAGCAGAGAATAGACATGTTCATCCGCCCAGTCAAAAACAGTTTTAAGCTCATCCCAGTAATCAACATCCTCAAATTCCATCAGCTCAACCGGTGCTCCGGTAATTATCAGGCCGTCATAACAGCAGTTCATTGCCTGTGAGACCGGTCTATAGAATTCAAGCAGATGCTCTTCAGAAGTATTTTTCGACGAATAGCTTTCAGTTTTCAGCAGGTCCACCTCAATCTGCAATGAGGAGTTACCAAGAAGCCTCAGCAGCTGAGTTTCAGTCTCTACCTTTGTAGGCATCAGATTAAGGATTGCAATATTCAGCGGCCGGATATCCTGAGTCTGCGCCCTATGCTCATTCATTACAAAAATGTTTTCACGCTGCAGTATTCCGGTTGCAGGCAGGTTTTCGGGTATTCTGATAG
>DMKD01000143.1 GCA_003454605.1 Spirochaeta sp.
TCTTTCGATGAAGAACCTGCCTTTGATGACGGACCGTCCTTCGATGATGAGCCCACCTCTGATGACGGTGCTTCTGAATATCCTGATGAAGGCCGTAAAAAACGCGGTCCCCTGGCATTGATAGTTCTTATTATTCTGATACTCGCTATTCTCGGACTAGGCGCATTACTGATAATACGGGGAATGAGCAGTGATTCTATACCCCCGCTTGAGGCTGATAATAATCCTACAGTAACTGAGCCGGAGGATTTACAGCCCGCCGAGCCTGAACCTGAACCGATTATTATTGCGGAAGCAGAACCTGAACCGCCTGCTCAGGAAGAGGCGGAACCTGTTGATGAAGTGGGGGTTGAAATGGAATCCCCCGCAGCTGTGAGTTATGATACTGTTCCTCCTGCAGGGCATGGCGGTGGTGTGTGGTACAGACTTAAGTGGGGTGATACTCTCTGGGACCTATCCAGTTCTTTTTACAGGACGCCCTGGCTTTACGGCCTCATTGCTGTAGAGAATGGGATTAAAAATCCTGATATTATTTACGCGGGAACGGATATACTTATTCCGGAAAATTAGAATATCTTCTATACTACTCCGCATGCGTCATCTCATTGTTGTCTTCTCTTTTTTTATTCTATCAATTTTCTCCGCCTGCAGCCCTGAAGGAGCTGTATTATTAACTGCCGGGGAATTTGATGACATTATGCAAAGTTCAATCTCGTCCGATACCCTTCCTGTTGATCAGATTGAATTTTTAGATCCCTATGATTGTTATTTTCTTGCATTAAAAGCTTCCGGTCTCGGATATTTTGAAGAAGCTCTAGTTCTTGCCAGGCATTGCTGGAAGAATGAAGGCGGTTTCATCGGGGAACGGGCGGCCGAGCTGAGTATCCGGCTGCTGATGGAAAATAGAGATTATAAAGAGGCTGAGTTTCTTGCCAGTCTTGCATCGGCAGAATATCCTTCAAATTATAATGTGCGCAGGGCTGTTGTGGAAGCTGAATACTGGCAGCGCCAGGATCGGGCTGTTCTTAAAACCCTGGATGAGGTGGAAAAATACAGGGACTCCGAATCAGACGGTGAGCTGAAGCTTTTCAGAGCCGTATCGGTATTCAGACTTGGTGAAGCCGGATGGCAGGATGAGTGGAGAAAACTGTTTTATCAAGTCCCGGCATCTGACTACATCCGGAGGGGCTGGGATTATCTTACCGCTGCCTCGGATTTTGATTTTGATGATTTTTCTTCTGATGCTAATTTATTCAAAGCTAAATATGCACATGCTGTCGGTGAATATACTGACGCTGCGTCTTCATACCGTGCCTTTCTGGGGGAAACCGGGGCCGGATCAGTCCCCGATTTGATTGTAAGCGATATTGAGAACCTCTATATCCGCAGCGGCTCAAAACTGGAAGGCGCCCGTATGCTTGAGGCTTCCGGATCCGATTCGGCGGAGTTCTTATCAGCCGCTGCAAGACTGTATCGCCGGGCCGGCCGAAACACCGATGCGGATCGGTGTATGAACCGGGTAATTGAGATGCACTCCGGCCGACTCACCGACCGGGAACTGTGGTATTCGCTCGATATAAAGATCCGGCTGAATCTGACAAATGCAGTTGATTCGCTTGAGTTTTATATTCAGCGTTGGGATGATGCGGACTTTTTTGCAGACACTCTTAATAATCTCTGTACCGCTCTCGCCGCACGGCAAAGATGGAGCAGTATAACCCGGCTGGCGCTTATGCTGCAGGATACCGGTCCGTCAGCGGTATATGACCGGTGCAGGTATATCAGCCGTCGTGCCGCCGCCCTGGGCTGGATAGCTGAAACTGAGTTCAGCGACGGATACACCGAGCTTTACTACAGAATCCTTGCTGGTGAAAGTATTGATGAAATAAAACCGCTTACCGATATTCAGCAGCTTTCAGCGGTTTGTACCGATGCTCCGGTTCCCCGTAATGAGGCTGAACGCTATGTAGGCGGTTTGCTTCATTACGATACTGGAAATGTGCTTGCGGTCGTTCACGAATACAGCGAAGAACTTTCAGAAGATTTTCTTGCATATACTGCTTCGCAGAGCGCGGCCCGCGGTGAGTATCTTGATTCCATTCGAATGATGTATCAGTTTTCCGGGCATTACAGTATTACCGGTTTTCGCTCGCTTTATCCGGATATTTACCGGACTGAGATAGAAAAAGTTTCTGCGGCTAATGATATTCCGCCGCAGCTGATGTTCGCGTTGGTCTGGAAAGAGAGCGGTTTCGAGAATGATATAGTTTCACGCTCAGGGGCAGTGGGGTTGAGCCAGCTGATGCCTGCAACGGCCGAAGATGTCGCTGGAAGGCAGAGGATGGAGGTTGAGGACCTTACAGATCCGGTTGAGAATCTTGAACTCGGGGCTTGGTATCTGAACTGGCTGAAGAGCTATGTTGGAAATACTTCAGCAGCAGTGTTATCATATAACGGAGGTCCGGGACGGGTTGGGGGCTGGCTGCAGAGCTGGCGGAATCTACCGGGTGATCTGCTTTATGAAGTTGTACCGGTGGCAGAAACACATATGTATGGTAAAAGAGTGCTGGAAGCGGCTGTCATGTATGGACTGCTGTATTACGGCATTGACGCTGAACAAACATTAAAAATATTTTTTCAGGAGAAATTATGACATTACTTCAATCGATATTTCTTGGAGCTCTTCAGGGGGTAGCTGAATTTCTGCCGATATCAAGCTCAGGGCATCTCGTGGTTTTC
>DMKD01000391.1 GCA_003454605.1 Spirochaeta sp.
TCAGTAAGCTTTTTTTTAAGCTTGTCTTTTCATGCATTAAAAAGAGATAGGGATAAATCATGATTAATAAGAATAAACCCAATTATATGAACATTCCGTTCAGTCCTGCTAAGTTTCCTTTTTTTTACGGGTGGGTGATCCTGGGTATAGGCATAATTGGAATGGCTATGAGTATTCCCGGCCAGACTATGGGTGTCTCAGTTTTCACAGATGACCTTATAAATGTACTCGGATTAACGAGAGTAGAACTCTCACTAGCATATCTTGTGGGAACAATAGCTAGTTCTCTGATCTTAACGCCGGCTGGTAAGCTGCTTGATAGAAAAGGCGCAAGAAACATGGGTACAATTGTTACTCTTCTGCTTGGTTTTCAGCTTATACTGATGTCAAATATAGATAAAACGCTGAATAAATTACTCCCAGGCACAGCAACCGAGAATTTTGCAGTTTCATTCGTGTTGATTGCCATTTCGTTTTTCCTTCTGCGATTTTTAGGACAGGGTATGCTTACCTTAATATCAAGAAATATGGTGATGAAGTGGTTCGATAAATACAGGGGAATGGCTAATGCAATCCTCGGTATTTTCGTGTCATTTATTTTTTCACTCGCGCCGCGTATTTTAAACGGAATGATAGAAGATGACGGATGGAATGGAGCCTGGCTAAGGCTTGGAATTATAATCGCTGCAGCCGGTGGTTTCCTGTACTGGCTGCTGAGCCGGGATAATCCGGAAAAATGCGGTCTGAAACCGGATGGCCATCTGCATATAGCGAAATCAAAACGCCGGCCTGCAGCAAATCCTAAAAAAGACTTTACTCTTGAGCAGGCCAGAAAGACATTGCCTTTCTGGGCATTCGGCCTGACATTATGCATGAATTCTTTATTTGTTACTGCCTTTACCTTCCATGTTGTTTCAATCTTTGAATCTGTAGGTATGACCCGTGCAGATGCCGTGGCAATTTTTCTGCCCGCATCATTTATTTCTGTGGGTGTAAATTTCTCAGTGAGTTTTATAAGCGATTATATAAAACTCAGGTATATTTTGATGCTGCATGTTGCAGGTCTTGTCGTAATGATGTTTTTTCTAACAAGACTTGCTCCCGGTTTTAATCTATGGATGTTCATAATTGGTTATGGGGTTGCAGGAGGTTTATTTAATATTTCAAGCTCAGTTGTGTGGCCCCGATACTACGGCACTGAACATCTGGGCGCGGTTACCGGAATGGTTATGGGGTTCATGGTTGCAGGTTCTGCGGTCGGCCCGTATTTTTTCAGTATAATAAATAAAGCACAGGGTTCATATTCTTTAGCCTCTGTGGTATGTCTCGCCCTAACGATTATCCTTTTCGGAATTTCGATTTTTGTCAGAAGGCCTGTTCATCCTGACATGAAGTAGATTGATATAAAAAACAATTGGGCATATAATCTTTGTATGTTATCAGAACGTGCTTTAGAGATAAAAACCAATATAGAAAATCTTAATAAACAGATAGCAGATGTCGCCACAGACTGCGGTAGAAGTCCTGAAGAGATTAAACTCATGGCTGTGTCCAAAACAAAGCCGATAGAAGATATAAGGGCTGCCTATGACGCAGGACAACGATTATTCGGTGAAAACCGTATCAATGAGGCTGCTGAGAAGTTTCAGCAGCTGCCGGCTGATGCAGAAATGCATATGATCGGACATCTGCAGAGCAATAAAGCGAAAATCGCGGCAGAGAGTGCCGCCTGTGTGCAGTCCATAGATAAAATAAAGACAGCAAGAGAACTTAATAAAAAGGCTGTAGCCTGCGGGAAAAATATTGATATTCTGATTGAGATAAATACCTCTGATGAAAGTTCTAAAAGCGGATATCCTTCCTTCGAGATTTTTTTAAGAGATCTCAACGATTTGCTTTCTTTTAATAATTTAAAACTGCGCGGACTAATGACCATCGCTCCTTTTGTTGATGATGAAGATGAAATCAGGAAATCATTTTCAAGTTTGTACGAAAGTTTTCAAACCCTTAAAACCGAGGCGGGCAACATTGAGATAGATATACTGTCTATGGGGATGTCGTCAGATTTCAAAATTGCCGTGCAGGAAGGAAGTACCCTGGTTCGGGTCGGCACCGCAATATTCGGGAGACGAAATTATTGACAAAAAGGATCCTGATATTTTTATTAACGATCATTTTTCTCACAGCCGTTTCATGCACAACGATGGATCAGTCAGCTGAAACGTCTGAGAGCTTTGAACCCGAAGAATACTCAGACGAGGAATTCGCTCCCTGGCTTAGAGAACTGAGACGGGCTGAGATAATTTTTACAGGCTCAATACCAATCACAATTTTGCTGACAAACATCGGCTATGGACTTTACGGATTAATTGAATCCGGTTTAGGAGGCTCGTATTCAATCGAAAATATAACAGCATCAAGCGGTCTTACAAACGATGAGAGATTGGACGTGATAAAAATCAGTCTTAGTCTCTCGGGGGCAATAGCTGCAGCCGATTTTATCATCGGTTTACTCAACAATCCGGCGGAAGATGAATAGTATCAAGGTCCCCGGTAACATCAAAGGCGAACGCGTAGACGCTGTATTGTCCATTGCTGTCGAAGGACTTAGTCGAAGCAGCCTGAAGAGCCGTATAGAGCAGCTGTTTGTAAACGGACAGAGGGCGAAGCTATCGCGAAAGGTCAGCAGCGGCGATTCAATCGAATACAACCTGAAAAAAGAAATCAGCGTGAATATTGAAGCTGAAGACATAGCTCTCGATATTATATATGAAGATGAAAATGTCTTTGTTATAAACAAACCCGCCGGCATGGTAGTGCATCCTGCAGCTGGAAACTACAGCGGCACAATGGCACAGGGCATTATGCACAGACTTCAGGAAACCGAATCTGATTTTTTAGCTAGTGATAAAAGACCGGGAATCGTTCACAGACTTGATAAGGATACATCAGGAATAATAATTGCTGCTAAAAATACCGCTGCACTCGAGTTTTTATCCGGACAGTTCAGGGAACGAAGGGCATCCAAGACATATCTTGCGATAATTAATGGCCGGCTTCCCGGGAAACGCGGCTCGATCGAGTCTCTAATCGGCAGGGATCGGCAGAACAGGAAAAAAATGACCTGGAAAACCGAGAACGGTAAATCTGCTCGTACAAATTACAAGGTTCTCAGGAGGTGGTCTGAAAAAAGTTTTGTAGCCCTTTCTCCCAAAACCGGAAGGACTCATCAGCTGAGAGTTCACATGCTGAAGATGCAGACAGCAATAACCGGCGACCCGATATATGCAAGAAAAACAGAGGGCTACTCTCTGATGCTGCACGCATATAAATTAAGAATAACTCTGCCCGGTGAAGATAAAATTACCGAATTCAGGGCACCCCTGCCGGCAAGATTTAAATCGGCAATAATCAGCCTCTCAGGTAGGGATTGAAATATTTCTCAGCTTTAACAGTTGTAGGGCTCCCATGCCCCGGAAAGATCAGAATGTCGTCATCCATGACAAATATCTTCTCTTTGACTTTTTCGAGCAGCTCGTTATTCTGAAAAACCGTAAGGTCGTGGTCTATTTCACCTGCTAAAAGAGCATCTCCGGTAAACAGCATATTCTGAATTTTAAAAATCATTGAATCAGGTGAATGACCGGGAATATTGATGACATCTACATCAAATGAGTCAAGATGCAATTCATCACCATCCTCAATCTTATTGAACTCGGATTTAAAAGGCAGCTCCATATTACTGTAAATATCAGCATCATAGACCCTTTTGAGGGTTTTTATTCCGTTAACATGAGATGCATGATTATGAGTAACGAGAATATGTTTAACATAAAAACTATTGCGTTCGATAAGGTTTAACAGCGGCAGGTCCATTACTCCAGGGTCAATTATAAGGGCGGGACCTCCTTCAACAGGGCCGAGGATATAGGTATTTGAGAAGTTTGATAGTACAAAATGAAAAAACAGCTTCACAACGTTGATCCTTTCTCAAATTCGGCTTCTTCATAATTAGAATATTTAAAACTCACATTTGAGCGGTTTGAAGCAATATAATTTACTTTTTTGAGGTTACAGTCTTTGAAGATCACGTCCTGCAGTCCTGCGGAAACAAATGATGAATAGTAAAGATCGCAGCTTGAGAATCCTCCGTCCATAAATCTGACTCCGTTAAAGTTAGTGTGAAGAACCTCGGAATCATCAAAGGCACAGTTCCTGAACAATGAACCGGCAAATACTGAATATCTTATATCGGCGGAAGTGAACCTGCAGTCGTGAAACTCACAAAAATCAAAGAAACAGAGTTTGATTGACACTTCATCGAATATAACATCCCTGAATATGGTTTTAGAAAATTTGGAGGTAAGAATGTTGCGGCAGGGGATTTTAATATTACTGATTCTGG